>JAFAHT010000541.1 GCA_019237095.1 Planctomycetaceae bacterium | reverse complement strand
TGCTCTGCTCAGCGCCGGGCAACATTCCATCGTCTCGCGAAGGCCCCGAGCATCGCAAGAGGGAGTCAAGAACTCGGCCTTTCTGATACCCACAGGGCCCATGGCAAGGAAATCCGTCGTTCACGTGAGCTTCCACCAATCACCGATGAGTGAACGCGGGGTTGCGGCCCGCGCCGATGTCATCGCTGTTCCGGATTCATTCACCCTTACCCATCCCCCTGAATTGAGGGGGGAGAGCTAATCTGGTATCGTGAGCGTCACCGTGTCTGAATTGTGGCGTTGGAGTCATAGCAAGATCCGTGAAAACGCCTCGGGTCGGCCTGGCGCGGGGTTCGCGTGGGTGTGAGCCGGTTGCGGAGAGTTGTGATGGCGACTTTTGAAAGGCCGACGTTCAGGGAGAAGTTGCCGGCCGATCTGATTCCCGTCCTGCGCAGCTCTGGGATTCTTGGCGATCGTCAACTTGCGGAGATCCGGGACAAGGTACTGCGAGGCTCATACCCGCTCGATCCGATCTCCCTGGCCGAGCGGCTCGTTGAGGACGAAGTGCTGACGGTTTACCAGGCCAGACGTTTCTTGAAGAACAAACCGCACGGCCTCCTGGTAGGTCGGTACATCATTCTCGATCGAATCGGGTCGGGATCGATGGGAAGGGTCTACAAGGCCCACCACCAGATGATGGACCGCGTCGTTGCCCTCAAGATCATCGCGCCGGAGATCGCCTCCAACGAGAAGGTCGTGGCGCGGTTCCAGCGCGAGATGAAGCTGGTCGGACGGCTCGATCATCCCAACGTGGTACGCGCCTTCGATGCCGATCAGATGAACAGCGTTCTCTACATCGTGATGGAGTACGTTCCGGGTCAAAGTCTGGGAGAGCGACTGAAGCGGGGTCCGATCCCTGCCGCGGAGATGTTCGACTACGCCGCCCAGGCCGCGCTCGGGCTGGCGCATGCCCATGAACAAGGGATGGTGCACCGTGACGTCAAGCCGTCGAACATGCTGCTGACGGCGGATCGCAAAATCAAGATCCTCGACCTGGGACTGGGTGTCTTGATGGAGGCCGACAACAACGCGACCTTCGCGACGGCCGACGGCATCGCCGTGGGCACGGTGGACTACATGTCGCCCGAGCAGGCGCTCGGCCGCGAGGTGGATGGCCGCAGCGACCTGTTCAGCCTGGGCTGTTCGATGTTCCACTTGATGACCGGGAAACTCGCTTATCCCGGCGAATCGCCCATTGATCGGTTGGGACGGCGAATCAGCGGCAGGCCCACGCCAATCACGGACCTGATTCCCGATCTTCCCTCCGCCGCAGCCCGCGTGCTCGACAAGTTGACGGCCACCAAGCCCCAGGATCGATTCGCTTCAGCCCGGGAGGCTGCTGAGGCATTGCAGAGTGTGCTCCGCCCGAAGTCCAGATCGACAACGGCTCGGTCGTCGGTTTCCCAGGTCGAAGAATCGCCTCCGGCAAAGGCGCCGATCTCACTCGATTCCATTGTTATCACGCCGCCCCCATCATCCGTCGCCCTTGCCCCGCAACGGCTCGTCGCAGCAGGCAAGCCCCACTACCCGTCCTGGTTCTCACCCCTCGCCTCCGCGGCCGAACGCCGACCCGTCGGTCTGCTGCTCGGCCTCATCGCCGTACTGCTCTTGGTCTTCAGTGCCGGGGCCGGTCTCGGTTATCTGGTCAGGTAAGAACACGGTGGATGCTGACGAATGAGTCAGGTCGCAGGACAAGGCCGCAGGCATGACGGCTCAGTGATGCGATCCAGCGCCGGCCGCGACAGGCTTCTGACTGGGCGGGGAAGGCAATGGTTTCGGGGTGTAGATGTCCCGCAGGGCTTCCGCCAGGTCAGGAAACCTGTAATGGTAGCCGAGTACCCGGGCCCTGGTGGGCAGAACTTTTTGACCGGCGGTGACCACCCCCGCGACTTCACCGAGCATGAGCTGAATGACGAAGTCGGGAGGACCGACGGGCAGAAAAAATCGCCAGGGTGTATAGGGTTTTCGCAGTACGCTCGAGAGCGTCTTGGAGAACTCGGCATTGCGGACCGGGTTCGGAGCCGTGCCGTTGATCGGACCGGTCGCCTCGGCTTTCTCGACAGCCATCTGGAAGATGCCGGCGATGTCGGCGATGTGCACCCAGCTCATCCATTGCTGCCCCGTGGCGAGGAAACTTCCGCCACTGCCGATGGGCGCGCCTGGACCGAGCTTGAAGATCGGCGTCATGAATGCAAGCGCCCCTTCGCCAGGAGCCAGCACGATGCCGATCCGCACGACGGCCAGGCGCACGCCCTGCCGCGTGACCGGCTCCGCCGTCTGTTCCCACTCCCGACAGACGACCGCCAGGAAGTCTGCTCCTGACGGGCTTGTCTCATCGAGCTGCTCGTCACCGTGCGGGCCGTAGTAGCCGATCGCCGAGGCTTGCACCAGGACACCAGGTTTCTTGCGGGCCCTGCTGATGGCGGCTACTACGTGATCGGTGCCGTGAACCCGGCTATCGCGGATCTTTCGCTTGATCTCGGTATTCCAGCGCTCGGCGAAAAGGTTATGACCAGCAAGATTGACAACGGCGTCGCAACCGTCAATCTCATCTTGCCAGCGGCCTTCGGTCGTGGGGTCGCCCTGGACGACCTGATAATCCCGGAACTCGGGTTTGCGCCGGACCACGTCGGAGTGCCGCGACAGGATCACTGGCTGATGTCCGGCCTCCAGCAGCCTGAGGGCCAGGTGTCGACCGATCAACCCCGAGCCGCCCGTGATGAAAACCCTCATGAACATCGCCCCCTGCCCAGCGTCAGCGAGTCGCTGGGCGTCAACTGACAGGGCCAGGTTAAGCTCGCAATGCCGATGCAAGAGCCCGCGCCCGTCATCTTCCCTTCATCTTTTAGTGAGGACCGCTCGTTCGTCAAGCATCCCCCATGTTCTCGAGACCGTACCGTTCTTACGGCATATGATACTGTTGCGCGTGAATTTATGATGAACTTCATGACGAGGTTGTTGGCCGCTCGTGAAGATCGTGGTAGTTTCAATACGCTTGATATGCTGCGATGGCCTCGCGCCGCTTTCGCCTCGAGAGCAGCGGTGCTCGACGTTTCCTCCCCGGCCTCGTTGCGTCATCCAGGAGTTCCGGCAAATCATGCCTCCCAACGTTCGCAAGTGGTTCGACCTGCCGCGGCTGCTGCACACTTACAAGCGACGGATGCCGCTGGTGCTGATCAATGGCCTGGCCGAGCAGCCGGAAAGCTGGTTCGCCAACAGAATCCACTTTTCGCGTCATTTCGACGTCAAGATTCCCGAGATCCTCGTCTACGACGGAGATGCCCTGCACGAGCACATTGACGGCGGTGGCGAGGTGACCGTCGATTATCTGGCCGATCGACTGGCGGTCTACCTCGAGCAATTCGTTCAGCGTCCTCCGTATCACTTCGTGGGATCGAGTCTAGGATGTCAGGTGATTCTGACTTACGCGGTGAAGTACCCCGAGCGCGTCTCCAGGCTGGTTTTGATCTGCCCATCTGGGTTTCATGGCGACGAGAATCTGCCGGCGATGGAAGGCGTGAAACGCAGTCAGTATGACACGCTCGTGAAATCGGTCTTCCACAAGGGACGCTTCGCCACGGAAGATCTCGTCAAGGCCTTCGAACGCAAATTCCAGGACCGCAAGTGGAAGAAGGGAGTGCTGCGAACGCTGAGGGGAACCGTGGGGCACTCCGTGGCGGAACTGCTTGCGCACGTATCGCACCCGACGCTGGTGATCTGGGGAGCGACCGATCAGGTGCTGTCCAATGTTCCCGGGTCGATCCGGGCTGCCGACCGGATTCTCAAGGTCCGCCAGGTCGTGATCCCCAAGTGCGGCCACGCGCCGCAGATCGAGAAGGCCCGGCTGGTGAACCAGCTCGTGGTGCGTTATCTCAAAGACAAGCTCAAGACCATCCCCCCCGCGCTCGATCCGGAGCGTTTCCTGGAAAACGCCAGTCGCCCCAAGGCGAAATCCCGGTTCCCGGCGAGTCTCTCGCGGCCGATTCATGGATGAGCGGAGCAAGATGCCACGTCCCACACAGGAATGTCGGCCCCGTAGAAAGCGACGATGAGTGATTTTACGCTGTTTCTGGGTAAGTTCCTCAAACAGGGAACTGCCATCGCCAGCCTGGCTCCGAGCAGCCCGTGGCTGTCGCGTGCGACGGTTCGGAACATCGACTGGACAGCGGCTCGCGTGATTGTCGAGCTGGGTGCCGGGACGGGCCCGATCACCCGCGTTCTTGCCGCCAAAGCCCTGCCGGGTTGCCGCGTTGTGGTCCTGGAGCGCGACCCGGACTTTTGCCGCTTGCTCCATGAGCGATTCACGGGCCGTACCGGCCTCGACGTTGTCGAGGGCGATGTCCGCGACCTGACCGCGATCCTCGCCGACAGGGGGATCGGCCAGGCCGACTACATCGTCTCGGGCTTGCCTGTGCCATCCTTTCCCCGTGACTTGCAGCAGGCGCTCTTCCGGGTGGTGCGCCAGGTTCTCCGGCCCGAGGGCGCATTCAACCAGATCACCGAGTTGCCCTGGGTCTACCTGAGGTTTTATCGTAAGTATTTCGAGGACGTCCAGTTCGTCTTCGAGCCACGCAACCTGCCCCCGGCCGGCGCTTATTTCTGCCGCCGGGTGAAACCGATAGCCTGATCTGCGATGACGTCCACGGCATCGACCGCACCCGCACAGCCCAACCCATCGGCCCCACCCACGAGCCGCACCTCCGCTGCGGTGATGCTGGCAGGCTCTCTGCCAGTGCGTAAGTTGGTGAACGCCGGGTTTCACCTTCATGCCAGGCTGCGCACATCGAAGGTCGACTCTCTCAACCCCCGACGAGTTCAGGAGCAGGGCTTGCTGCGGTTAGTGCGCGCGGCGCGGGCAACCCGGTTCGGTCGGGATCACGGTTTCGATCGAGTGCGCAGCGTCGCCGACTACCAGAAGGCCGTTCCGCTGCGCACCTATGAGACTCTCTGGAATGATTACCTTCGCTCCAGCTACCCGGTTTTCGAGAACCTGACCTGGCCTGGCCGAATCCCCTTTCTGGCACTGA
>JAFAHT010000470.1 GCA_019237095.1 Planctomycetaceae bacterium | reverse complement strand
CACACCTCGTACCAGGTTGAAGGTTGGACCGACTTTCCCCTGGCCGAAAAGCTCCGCCGGAGTACGGGGATCGCTGCCGTCGTGATCGAGAACGACGCCGACACGGGCGGACTGGCCGAGGCCCGTTTCGGTGCAGGTGTGGGGTGCTCGCCGTTGCTCTATCTCACGATCGGCAGCGGAATCGGTGGCGCCCTGATTGTCGAGGGCCAGATCTATCGTGGGTGTGGCCTGGGAGCCGTTGAGATCGGCCACATGGAGATTCCGGTTCGGTCGCAGTCCGGGATTCGAATCCTGCAACTGGAAGAGGTCGCCTCCGGCTGGGGCATCGCCCGGGAGGCTCGCGACGAAGCCCTTGGCCTTTCGATTTCGAGTCAGGAACGGCGGAAGTGGGTCGTCCTCGAGCGCTCGAACAATGACCCCCAGGCCATCACAGCAAAGCACGTCGCGCAAGCGGCGATTGAAGGTGAAGAGCGCGCGGAGGCCATCCTCGACCGTGCCCGAGAGGGCGTGGCGTTCGCCTTGCGCCAGGCCATCGCGATTCTAGCTCCCGGCCGGATCATCCTTGGTGGCGGCGTGTCCTTGATTGGCGAAGCTCACTGGTTCGAGCCGATTCGCGGGCTGGTTGACGCCGGAGTCTTCGCACCTTTTCGTGGCTCTTACGACATCGTGCCGGCCGCCCTTGGCGAGCAGGTCGTCGTTCACGGGGCCCTGGCCCTGGCACACGACGCGGTTGGGTCTTCCTCGTGAGTGCAGAATCGCCGTGACGGGTGGTTCGTGCGGGGCCGAGGGAGAAGCGTCTAGATCCTGAGCAGCCAGTGCTTGCTGTTCTTGCAAAGATGATGATCAAGAGCGCGTCACTTGAAATAT
Organism: Planctomycetaceae bacterium; assembly: GCA_019237095.1. GTDB lineage: Bacteria > Planctomycetota > Planctomycetia > Isosphaerales > Isosphaeraceae > Aquisphaera. Next base: position 6,482 of record JAFAHT010000470.1, on the reverse strand, counting down.
CGTACGACATGGCCTATCAATAGCTATTGCTAGAACGAGGGAAGGCCAGGTCGGGTTGTAGAGGCACGAAAGTCACTCGCCGGCAAGAGAGCTTGAAGCGCTGGTTTGGTTTCAAGCACGTTTCCATAACTTTCATGCCATGATCAGGTTGAGGTTGTTGCTCGGGAGCGGCGTGAGGAGTGTCCCGCGACAAAATGGAACCCCGAAAGGGTCGATGAGCACTGGCAGATTGGGAGAGCTCGGCAGGCTCTCCATCGCCCGCTTGCGATTTTTTCGATGATCGGCCCTTCGTTTGCTACTTGCAGTGGATGTCCCGGCGGAAACCAGGGCTTTTCCCGATTTTTCTCTTTCTGTGGACCGCTTTTGGGCTACAGTTTGATTATAGGAATCAACGACTTCAGTCACGAACGGATTCCGCGAACCGTTTTGGTATGAAGCTCCTCTACACCAATAGGGGAAAATCGGGAATAATCAGCAAGGGAGAAGTTTTCGGCCGCAACGCCGAATCTACTGATATCCAGGCATGGTCTGGAACCCGTTTCGGTCGGATCGATGGATTTTTCTTGCTGCATTCTTGAGACGTTCGAGGGTCGATACTTCCAAAAAGGTGAAATGCGAGGCTCGCCATGACTGCGAAACTGGCCGATACCCAACTCTGGCAGCACAACCTGGCATCGCTGATCCGGTCGCGTTTGTTCCTCAGGGCCGAAACGGGCGAGTCTAACGGTTTATATACGGTCGTTGGCATCTACGGAGACGAGACGTGTTCGGCTCCCATGGCGAAATACTCCGATGCGAGGCGCGCGAGGGATGCCGCCAACTTGGTGAACCAACTCGCCAAACCCTCTCGGTCTCCAGAATCGAACTGAATCGCCGCATTTTGCTCCCGTGTCGAAGATCGCGCCGTGTTCTTCATCGCCGCCGCGACTGAAGTTCACGGTTTTTTTTGGAACTTGACGACGTCATCTCCTTGCCGGCTCAGTGCCCACCCCGCATCCCGGACACCCAGCCGATCTCGGCCGCGGTGAGCGGATCGACATGAAGCCGTGCCAGCCGGGTCCGGTCCAGACGCATCACATCGTAGGCTGTCACGGCTCCCGGCGGAAACTCGCTCAATGGCACTCCGTACTTGTCGGTCGCCCCGAAAAGATGGAGTAGCTCGTGAACGAAGGTGACCGGGTCGGGACCGGGAACTTTCACGACGGGTTCGGTGAAGCTGGCTTCCCGGGCGTAGCAAACGGCCAGGCACACGCCCTGAAGCTCCGTGAGGTCGAGCGGAATGGCCAGCGAGCGACCACCCCGGCGTATGTGCAGGAGCCAGACGGATCGAGAGCCCGGGAGCCTGGCGGCAATCTTCTCCACCATGTCGGTTGCGTCGCGAAAGCCAAGCTGACGGGCACCTCGGCTCATCAAGATCAAGGCCCTGGTGGCCTGATCCGCCTCGGCCGGACCCATGTCGTCTCCCTCGGGCGCAAAGCCGATCTCGATCCGTTCGGTCGAATCATTCTCGACCGCGAAGTAGGTGTCGCACACCCCCAGCGCCAGCGGCATCCTGTAACGGCTCGCTTCCGCGGCCACCCAGCGTCCGGCGTGGAGCAGCGAATCGAGCCGGCCGGCAATCTCCGACTCGGACCATGGGCGGCCATCGCAGCCGACGAATAATGAAACCATGACCCAGTTTCCACGCAGGTCCGGAGTCTGGGAGCGAGCAATTCGAGCGGAGTGTTGGAGAGGAGGGGGCTCAATCTCCGGGGGTTCCGCGCCGCTCTCGAACCGTTGAAATTTCCGGTTACGAAAGTTTGCAACTTTCTGCACGCTCAAGAGCGGCACGATGCTCACCGTGGAAGAAGCTCGGACTGGGCCGGGTCCCGGGCGCGATGGAAGGACCGAATTGCTGGCATCATCCGCCCCGATCGCCCGCCGCAGGTTGATGATCAGGATGGTCAATCCCGCAGCGATCGCGGCGACCCATAGTTCCAATCCGCGAAGGGCTTCGGATTCCCGGGCCAACCACGCGGCAAGAGCCGCCACAAGCACGCTCAATACAGATTCGACAGCACGTCGAGGCATCAAGACGCCCTGCTCTCATGAAATGGATCTCGAGCCCTTGCTTTCCCCGCTGAGGACCCGTCCCGGAGCTTGCCAGGCCAGTCACGATCATGCCGTCTCGCTTCCACCGCTGCCAATCCCGGAAAACGACATTACAATTCCGTCCCGAATGCGGTATCTAGTCCGTGGAGCAGCGCGTGCGCCACGGAAAGGGGTCGGGGCGACCTTTCATGGATGGAATGATGCGGAAAGTGCGGTGCTGTTGGCTGTTGCTCCTGGGCCTGCTCCCCGGCTGCCAGCCGAAAACCTCGCTGGACTCGCTGCCCGACGTCTCCCAGACGCTGGAGGCCGCCGGCCGCCGTCTGAGCGGTTCCCTGTCCGAGGGAAGGCTCACGACCCTGGCCACACACGCGCCGGAGCTGGTCGCCGTTCTCAACGCGCGTGAGCGGGACGTGCTGGGTCGGGGCTACCTGAGATTCCAGACCAGGGTGCCGATGGTCGTCGAGGTTGCCGCGCCAGCAAACACTGTACCCTTCTGGATCGACGACCAGGGTTTTGTCGCCAGCGGCACGACTTTGACCAACGCCGACACACGCTGGTCCCTGTTCCGCAAGTCATTTCCGGCGGGGTGGGTAGGCCTGGGCGTTAATGGGCTGGACCGGACGCCGCCGGCGCACTACGTGGTCTTCCTGCGCGCACCGCCGGGCCACCCGCCGTTAACCAAGGGCGCGGTCACGCTCGGGAAGAACCTGCCCGGGGGTTGGTGCCTGGTGCAGGCGCGGACGGGAGTCAGCGCGGCCGGCGACGTTTGCCGGCCATTCGCGACCATTCCCGACGACCTCGACGGTTCGATTCTGCTCCAGCCGCGGCACGAACAGCGGCACTCGACGCTGCTTGCCTCGGGACGAGTTTGGAAAACGCATGTCCCCTCGACGGCGGGTGCCGATCAGGTCACCATCAGTTACGGTTCCGACCCGGCCCACGAGCTGGCCTGGAGCTGGAGGACCGAGCCCGGCGCCCTGAAGACGGCCATCCGGATTCTGCCGGCCCGATTTGAATCGGCCGAGAACGATGCTCGTCAGGATCTCGACCTCACCGGCATGCGCGTCGTGAGTGGGGCCTCGACACTGGTTCGTTCGCCGAACTTGCTCAACGACCCCGTGATTCGGCGTCACGTCGCGACCGTGAGCGACCTCAGCCCCGACACGACCTATCTCTATTCGCTGGCCGACGGATCAAGTCAGGGATGGGGACCGTGGCGAACCGCCAAGACCGGCCGGTGCAAGCCCGGAAGAATCGAATTCCTTTACATGGGAGATGCCCAGACCGGACTTCAGGACTGGGGCCGGCGATTGTTCACTGCCTACCGGCGCCATCCAGGAATCGAATTCATCCTGCTGGCCGGCGACCTGGTGGACCGGGGAAACGAGCGGACAAACTGGGACCATTTCTTTCTTCGAGCCGAGGAAATCTTCGAGCGAATCCCGGTCATGCCGTGCGTGGGAAACCATGAGTACCTGGACCAGGGGCCACGGCTCTACCGGTCGTTCTTCGCTCTGCCGCGGAACGGTCCCGCCGCAATCGAGCCCGGCCTGGTCTATCACTTCGAGACCGGCAGTGCGTTCTTCGCCGTGCTCGACAGCACCCTGGCGGTATCCGATCCACGAGCGGCGAGGCTCCAGGCCGAGTGGCTCGATGCCGTGCTATCAGGGTCTCGCGCCCACTGGAAGTTTGTCATGTTCCACCACCCGGTCTATCCCTCGCATCCCAGTCGAGACAATCCCGAGTTGCGGCGTGCCTGGGTTCCCATCTTCGACAAACATCGCGTGGACCTGGTTCTCCAAGGGCACGATCACGCCTACCTGCGAACCTATCCGATGCGCGGCGGCAGCCCGCAGGCGACAGCCGGGGAAGGGACCATTTATGTCGTCTCGGTCGCGGGGGACAAGTTCTATGACCAGGTCCAGCGCGAGTACACCGAGGTCGGTCTGACCGGGACGCCGACCTACCAGACCATCGAGATCGACGACGTCGAGAATCGCCTCACCTATCGCGCCTGGACCGACGCCGCTGAGATTGCCGACCGCCTGGTCATCACCAAGCCGGCAGTCGGCCAGCGACCCGTCGTCGCCCGGCGAGAGCTCTCGGAGGTCCGCTAGACCGACCCTGCCCGATTTCCACGGCTGCTCACTTTTCATGGAGGCGGTAAGGGGACGGGAAGACTGAAGATCAACACCTTGCCACGGTGCATAACCGGCCTTGACCTTGCGAAGCCCCCCCATTCCCCAAGTCCTCCTCACATCTGATCAATTTTCATCAACGACCCGACACTGAGCTAAAGCTACGAGTTTGAGAGACGACTGCCATCATCTAGACTTGAAGCAGCCGGCTCAATCCGACAACAGATCTATGATTTCTCGCCGTTGTCAGGTTGTTGTTCTTTTTCGTGTATTTCGTCTCTTTCGTGGTTCGATCGTTTCGTGTTCCAGGGCTCTGCTTCTCCACCACTCTGCTGCTTTTGTGGTCTGATGTTCATTATCTGCGGAAGCGAGAAATAGGACCAACAACCAAAATCAAGAATGAACCACGAAATCGACGAAACACACGAAAAAAGACGCAATCCGGCAGAACCAACTTACACTTGAAACCTGTGGAAAGGGGCCATGATGGAGGTCATTTACAAGGAGGAGAGCTATCGGATCATGGGGTCCTGCTTCGAAGTCTACAAAGAGTTGGGCTGTGGGTTCCTGGAGGCGGTCTATCAGGAATGTTTGGAGATCGAGTTCACAAGCCAAGGGATACCGTTCGTGCCCCAGGCGGAGCTCGGCCTGACCTACAAAGATCGTGGACTGAAGCAGAAGTACTTTGCAGACCTCATTTGCATGGACAAGATCGTCGTCGAGGTGAAGGCCGTCAAGGAATTGACTGACGCACATCGCGCCCAGGTTCACAATTACCTGAAGGCCACCAGCCTCAGGCTTGCCCTTCTTGTCAATTTCGGCCATTACCCGATGCTCGAGCACGAGCGCATCGTCCGCTGATTCCCGCCTTTCGCGACACCGTTTCGACAAAGTATCGAGGGTCTGGGCCGGGCCGGGCTGGAATCTTTACTTTATGGGTTTGCAGAAGGCGGCTGTCTGCGGAGGCATGATCACGGTCTCTAGCCCTGTGTCGTGTCATTGATTTTCATGCGTTCGGGGGCCGCCAGAATGGCGGCGGTAAGGCTGACACCGAATGCCGTTCGTCCCGAGGAGGCTTCACCTGAACCGAAACAAGGGCCAACGAAGCAACCGAGGGCTTGAGAACGGATTCGTGGGAGTACAGTGTCTCGTGCCGGGCGGGTCGATCCGCCCGGCAACAAAGGCGGCGAGCAACAGTGACCCGGCGAATTCGGTCAACTCCTCGAAACCGCGCTCATACGACGGGAGTAAAGGCCCATCCTGTCTCTGGACGGGCTCGGTCGATAACAAGGCGGCATCTACGGGAGCGGTCTCTGCTGGAATAGTACCGTCTGAGGTCAAAGGTGCTGAGATCGGAGTGAGATACGTCCGAACCGGCCGCGACTCATCCGCCCAAAGCGAACGGATCGCTTCGTCGATGATCTGGCCTTGGTTCGCCTCGGGTAAGTGGTTCGAATCCGTCCCGATCGTTCCGCGCGCCTCCGGTGAAGCCTGATCGCGTTGCCATAGGTTCAACGGCTCACTCAGGGCATGCGGTGGTTGTGCCTGGTCCGGCGCGGGCTCGTCTCGACCCATGAACTGGTCGAGGGAATCACGACAGAACTGGTCCAGGGCCTCGTCTAGCCCCATGAGAAATGGCTGCCAGGATGAGGATTCCTGCGTGACAGGGAGATTGGGCTCTTGGGGTTTGTTCGGCTCCTCTTGGTCGCTGTTCTCACTCTCGCCAGTGCCGGCATGCTCCGACAGGCTTTGCCCCACAGTCACCGTACTTACGGGTAGGAATGAAACGGCCGCGGCAGCCTCTCCTTCGAACGCGCCTGGGTTGAGCTCGGCTGTCGAGGTCTCGATCGTCACGGTCAGCAAGGTGGCGATCAGGGGCAGCGCCGAGTTGCTCAGGGGTTGCAACCCGGGGACTGTGGGCATGCCGCCTGTCTCCCCCCCGAGTTGGAAAGTCAATAGCGTGGCGGCCTCGTTCCCCTCGGTGGCAGCGTAAAACTGGACCTGGCCGCCGGTAAAGGCCAAGAAGGCCAGGTCGGTCGGGTTGGGAACGCCCGGCTCGGTCTCGGTCGCTGTCAGGTTCAAGCCATCGGGCCCCCCTTCCAGCAATGCAAAGGTGCCGTCACCATAGTTGGCGACGACCAGGTTGTCAAAGCCGCTGCCGGAGCTGAATTCGAAGGCCGCCACCGGGTCGGGGCCATCGGAGGAGATGGTAGTGGTGACCGGATGCGAGCCCATGAAGTTGGAGATGAGCGT
>JAFAHT010000234.1 GCA_019237095.1 Planctomycetaceae bacterium | reverse complement strand
GTCGGTGAGGTTCAAATTTGTGAACATGTTCGACAGCATGGTCAATCCCTTGTTGGCCACCGAATGCCAGAAATAAAGCACGCGGTGGGTCTCGCCGACGAATCGCGACCCGAACACGACGTCTGCCTTACCCTCGACGATTGGTTGTAAGAGTTCGGGATACTGCTCGGGCTCGTATTCCAGGTCGGCGTCCTGGACGATCACCACGTCGCCGGTGGCGTGCCGGAAGCCGGTCCGCAGCGCGGCGCCTTTGCCCTGGTTCACCTCGTGGAAGACGACAGTCAAGTCAGGTTCCCGCTCGGCCATCTCGCGGAGGATCTCGCGCGTGCCGTCCGTGGAACAATCGTCAACCACGATGATCTGCTTGTTGATCGGAACCGCGCGGACCCGGTTGAGGATCGCGCGGATCGTCAGATACTCGTTGTAAACCGGAATCACGACCGAAAGGACCAGGTCATCGGGAATCCGATAGACGCCGATCTTGCGGCAGACTGCTTCTCCCAGGGTTCCGATCAGCCACTCCCTCCGCTCATGGTCGCTGGCAAAGGACGCAACGTTTGGCCCCGCCGGTGTCGGTGTCGTCGCCGGCTCATGTTGAGAGACTGACAGCGACTGGGGTGTAGCCAACGGGTCATGCATCACGTGAAGCACCTTCGGTCTCGAGCCGGAATCGCCACCAGTACCGTCGCGCCCATCGCGCCGGAGACGGGGCTGCATCAGCCGCCGCATCAAGAAACGGAAACGATTCGAGGGCCAGGATAAGCAACGGGCACGAGGAGGGGAAGTCGAGTGCGGGGAGTAAGCTGCTCGGCCTCGGGCTGCGGCAGGGCTCGTCCCGAACTGACGCGAAGCCGCCAGGGCAGGTCTTCGAAACGAAGAACCGCCGGAGGTTGTGGGGCACCTCCGGCGGTCGGCGTGACATCAAATGGTGAAACTCGTGCAGGAAAAAGCTGAGCAAGGATGCATGCGGCTAGATCAGGTGCAAGATCATCGGGCTGTTCCATTCGGGTCGAAAGCAGACGCCCGATTCGAGGCCCAATCAAGGCCTCAAGGTCGTGTCAGGTCTTGGGCTTGACCTCGGCCGGAGCCGGGGTCGGAGGGGCCGGGGTCGGAGGGCTCGGCACCGGCGGAGTGGGAGCCTCCGAGGCGCCTGGCGCAGGAGTTGGCGGGGGCGGCGTGGGCGTGGTAGGTGCGGCAGGTGCGGCAGTCGCTGGAGCCTCGGAGGCCGGTTGACCCGTGGTCATCGGCGTCTCATAAATGGGCATGCTCGAGCCAAAAACCGCCGGCGAATAGTCTGAATAGCATGTCGAGTAGCACCCATAATCGCCGCCATAGCAGCCGTCTTCATAAGCACGATGGTGGCCAAAGAGGCCACAGCCGTGCTTCCAGCTTCCTCCCCAGCCGCCGAAGCAATGGAACAGCGCGCTCAGCAGGCAGCCATGCCGCCGGCCGCTGTAGCAACTGTCGTAGCAGCCGCCATAGCAACTGTCGTAGCAGCCGCCATAGCAGCCGCCGTAACCGATGGAGTAGCAACCGCTGTAGCCGCTGGAGTAGCAGTCGCTATAGCACGACGGCTCGACGACCGTCGCATAACCGCCGCCGTAGCAACCGCCGTAGCAACCGCCATAGCAGGCGCCGGTGCCGTAGTACGACGGGGCGTAGGCCACGTCGCACGACTTGTGGTGACAGCCCAGACCGCTGAGCGCCATCAACATCACGATCGTACCTTGCATTTCATTCCTCCACGTTGCGAGACATTCTGAATCTCTGACTCGCGACCGGCACCCAACCCCGCCCTGGTGCACCTCGAAAACGGCCGGGCCTCCGCGAGTGCGGCTTGCCCTTCCGGACTTACGCACACTCTGTTACCCACCAAGTCGCCTTGATCCATACTCTCTGCTCAGGCCGGTCAAATTCTAATGTCCACTCCCTTACGATGCAACTGAACCTCGTAAAATGGATGGAAGAGATGGGATGGATAAACTGTTCGTGCGCGTTGTGTCGACATGGAGCGGGCCAGGGGCCAAGACTTTCTGGTCTGATGAGGGAGTAGCGGTTATGGTTGTGAGTGGAGCTCGAGCGAGATTGCGGTCCGAGGTGGCCACCTCCGAATCACGAAGCATCTTCAAGTCATGACCAGGCTCCTCAGGGCCTCTGTCGAGCGGATCGCTTGACGGTCATCGGGAGTCAGATGGAATGGGGAAGAAGCCGCGAGGGCATGGTCCGGATTCTGGGGCCGCTGATCCGGCCACCGGGACGACCCGGGATGGCGCGCGCTCGGCACGTGGCACGGAAGTGCCGGCAGAATACGCAGGTGGCTGCGATGCAAACGACGTTCGAGCGCGGCAAGAGGCCGAGGCAACGAGACCATCGGCCACCGGCTCATGGCCGGGATGGGCGCGCGGGCTGGTGACGCTCGGCCTGCTGTACCACATGGCCGCAGTCGTTGCTGGCGCCATGGGGGTTCCTCCGTCTTCGGAACTGGAGCGGCACATCGCCGACCTGTTCACTCCCTATCATGACTTGCTGGACCAGGGCTACGCTTATCGTTACTATGCCGAGCCGCCGCCGACACCCGTGATCACGGCGACGCTGCGGTTCGGCGAGGGACGGCCCGACCAGATCGTCCGGCTGCCGGACCGGGGTCTTGCCGGTCCCAGGATGAGGCACCAGCGACAGCTTGCCCTGGCCAACGCCCTGTTCGCCGATTTCGAGGGCGCAAGGCACCTGGGAGGCGACGGCAACCGCAGCCGGCTCGCGGCCGCTTATGCACGCCACCTCTGCAAGGTCCATCCTGGCTGCACAAGTGTCACACTTCACGGCCAGCAGCACTTGATCCCCGATCCACGGCATGTTCGCGAGCTGCTGGCGCTGCCGGGAGCCGCCGGGTTCGATCTCTTCGACGAGGCACTCTTCACGACCCCGGAATGGATTGGAGACTTTGCGTGCGACGGCTCCTGAGCGACCTTGCGAATTACCTGGGCAGGCTGGTCACGGCCACGCGTCGTGGTTGGAACGCTTTCTTCTTCACACCCGCCGATCCCACTGCGCTGGGCTTGATCCGCGTGGTGGTCGGTCTGCTGGCCTTGTGGAGCCTGATCGTCCTCGGTCTCGATCTGCGTGATTATTTCGGATCCGACGGCTGGGCCGACCCCACCGTGATCTGGCAGACTCAGCGCCAGCGGCAGCCTTTTGCCTGGTCATTCTGGTTCCTGGTCCCCGATCGCTTGCTCCGGCCTGTCTGGCTTGCCTGCCTGACGATCCTGGGGCTGTACACGGTCGGGCTATTCAGCCGGGTGACCGGAGTCCTGGCCTGGGTCATCATCGCCTCGACGGTCCGACGGGTGCCGATCGCTTTGTTTGGATTCGATCAGGTCGTCTCGACCCTGGCGCTCTACCTGGGGGCAACGTTCGCCAGCGGCCAGGCCGTCTCGATGGATCGTTTCCTGCGGCGGTGGCGAGACGCGCGAGCCGTGGCCCGATCGTTTCGACCAGCGGGCTCAACGGGCGGACGAAGAGTCACTGCCCTTGAGCCAGGCATTCCGCACCCGACGATCGCGGCCAACCTGGCCCTGCGGCTGATCCAGCTTCACCTGGTCTTCATTTACGCCATGGCCGGCCTGGCCAAGGTCCAGGGACCGTCGTGGTGGAACGGCATGGCGCTCTGGGGAACGATGACCGCCGGCGAGTTCGTGACCCGCGATTTCACCGGGCTGGCTGGATGGCCCTGGGTATTGAACGTCCTCACCCACGCAAGCCTTGCGTTCGAGTTGTTGTATCCCATTCTGATCTGGGTTCCAATCCTTCGTCCCTTGATGATCGCCGGGGCGGTGGTCCTGCACCTGGGCATCGCGATCGTGGCCCCGGGATTGACCGAATTCGGCCTGGCGATGATTGCGGCCAACCTGGCGTTTTTCTCTGGATCCTGGGTTCGTAGCTTGGTCAGCGGGCGTGCTCAGCCGGCCTTGCGAGTTCTCTTCGATGGGGCCTGCCCGCGCTGCCGGGCCTCGATGGCCCTGGTGACCGCGGCCGATCCGGACCGGGTTCTGGAACCGATCGACTTGACCGCGGTCGACGTGGAGACCCTGCATCCTGCTCTGACAAAGAAGGCCTGCATGGAGTCAATGCACGTGATCTCGAAGCAGGGGCGCGTGACTGCGGGGTTCGACGCGGTGCGGTCGATTGGAGCCTGGCTGCCACTGTACTGGCCGCTGTCCATGATCGCCTGGTTTCCAGGGGTCACCTGGGTTGGGCGTCGTGTGTATAATTACCTTGCCATGACCCGGCCGAGGGACATACCTTGCACTGATGACCTCTGCGGACTCCATCCCCCCACCCGATCCACCAGTAAAGGAGAGTCCGACCACATCCCTCTGCTCGATCCGCGCCCACAAGAAAGGTCCGCTCCGAGGAGATGAAACAACCATGAGCAGCAAGAACGGCGTGCCGACTGTTTCCCCGCCGGTTGAGAAAAGGACCTCGGGAACGACGACCGGAACTGCGATGGATCGCCCCGCGTATCATGAACCGTGACCAGGTCAACGATCCGTCAGTCGAAAGGAACAGGCGCTCATGGCCACCGTCGCACCACCTCTACGCATCGGCCCGGCCGACCATGGTCGTATGATGACCCTCGAGGAGTTCAGGGAGGCCGAGGAGCTGGACGGGTACCGCTACGAGTTGGCCCGAGGAGTGCTCGAGGTGACCGAAGTGCCGAATGATCCTCATGGCGTGGTCGTCTGTAACCTTTATCGGGCGGTCAGTCGCTATGATCAGCAGCATCCGGGCGTCATTCACCGCTACGGCGGCGGCAACGAATTCCGCTTCTGGCTCCCGCGCATGATCTCCGGTCGAAACCCCGACCTGGGCGTAGTCCTCCGAGGCGCTCCCAAGGACTGGCGCGGCCGCAGAGTCCCCGCGCTGGCCGCCGAGGTGGTCTCGCGCGGCAGCATCCAGCGCGATTACGAAACCAAGCGCGAGGAGTACCTGGGTTATGGCCTGCTCGAATACTGGATCGTCGATCCTTTGAAACACCAGGTCACCGTCCTGACCCGGCGCGGCGATGCCTGGAACGAGTCGGTTTTCCGCGCGGAGCAAGTCATCGTCAGCCTGGTCTTGCCCGGCCTGGCGACGACCGTTGCCGAGCTGTGGGTTGACGCCGAGGAAGACGACGATAACGCGGCCGATCCCGACGCGAACGGCACGTGATGGTGGATCGGCGCGTCACCCGGTGGTCTCCAAAAGCCCCTTGAGTGCCGCGGGAAAGAAATCGTCCCAGGTCGTCCGATACGTGTCCTCCAGCGGCGCCGGCACGTAGAACTCCGGCTTCAGGAAGAGCGGCATGTCTGGCAATGGCTGCCCGACGGCAACCGGCTCGACATAGGCCACCGGCGGCGGCCCCGCGTCGTAGGCTGCCAGCGTCAGTCGCTGATCGGCCGACAGCTCGAAGTCCTCATCGACGAACTCATCCCAGATAGCCTTGTGAATGCCTTGTGGATCGCGCTTGCTCGGCGGGATCAGGTCGATCACGAGCAGGTGGACGCCCTGGGCGATCAAGTTCGCCGTCTTCTCGACAAAGGCTCGAAGCTCATTCTTGCTGGCCTTGTTCCCGGGCGACACGATCTCGACCACGGCAACGACCTGGCCGTGCCGGTGCCGGACCGCGATCCGATCCGCCTTGCGCACATAGATCGTCTCTTCGGCCCGCCGGACCAGGCGCGTGCGAGGCGGCGCGGCAGCCACGGCCAGCCCAGGGGTGGTCTCGGTTGGGTGCCCGCGTTCCTGTGATAATTTCAAAGTGAGGACGTCCGGGACCGGCCCTCGGATCGACTGCTCCGGCAGTGCGAAGTAATCGGGCGGCAACACTCCGCCGTTCAGCGCGCGAGAAAGGGTCACGATCCAGCTTTGATGGAAAGCATGAAACAATCCCGCATCAACACGGGTCCAGTCGTGAATCGGCATGGCGCTTAGCTCCGCCCGGAAAGTTAGAATCTGCCCTGCCTAGAGGAGGTTGAACGTGATCTCCAATGGTGTCGGGAACCGACCTCGCGCTCCTCGGCAACAGCGGGCACGACATCAACGCTTCCCGACACCTTTTCCACCCCTGGTTCTTGCTTTCGTCCAGCTAGCGCTGCCCCTCGGAGCACTTCTTGCAACGGAACGAGCGCTTGCGGACCCGTCCGCCACAGCGCTTGCAGCGATGATACTTGTTCTGACGCGACTTGTTCTTCCGGGGACGCAGGGCCACGGCGCACCTCGCTAGCTGGCTTGAATGGAACGGACGAGGGAACGAGTGATTGGCCATCGTCCCCTGACGGAGAACCGGCGAATTGCGCCGGGTCGAGACTTGTCAGTTTAATCGATCACCAGCGGCTTCGGCCAGAGCGATGGGCGGTCAATCCAGGGCCGTTTCGTTCTCCGCTTGGGGTGGAGGGGAGTTCCGCCAACGTCTCGGGGTGGCCCATGTCGCGGCGGTTCGCCGCCGCCAGGCTCGCCTTGCCCGAGAAGGAGCACAAGTCGATGCTCGAGTTCCTCGACACGGCCATCACCCGCGGCCCGGGCCGCTTGCGCACCCGCCCGGCGTCCTGCTGCACGATGTGGCCAAGGGAAACGCTGTCAATGCCGCGCGTCGAGCTGGCTACAGCACTCCCCGCCCGCCAGGGGTCAGATTGCTACGAAAAGCTACGATTCGGACTGCCCGCGATGCCAGGATGGCGACGGCCGCCATGGCTGCCCGCCCCGCTGCGCGTGGGCCCGGGTTTTGGCCCGCGTTGCCGACATCGCGTCCTGCGACCTGCTGTGCTTCTTCCATACTATCGGCAGAGATTGTTCGTTGAGCACCACCTCGGTGAATCGTCGGGGTCCGCCGTCGCTGCCGCGCGCCGAGCTGGGTATCCAAGGCCCGAAAAGCCGGGGCCGCAACTGGTCGAGAAAAGTCCGAGAAACGCAGAGTTCATCAGCCAGAAACGCCCCGAGCGAGGACAGGCAGTGTTGGCATACTGGCCACTCGCCACTCTTCTCTCGCCACTCGCCACCCGCCCCACCCCGCCGGCCGAAAATTGGGTTCGTTTTGCATCAAGAAGACCGAACCCGTCGACGTTAAGTCCTTACTGACAAGTAAGTAATGGCCAATTAGAATTGGCTTTGTTTTGCCACTTTTCTCGCACCCCCAACTCTCTCTTCCGCTTCACTGGCCACTCGCCACTCGTCTGAGCGACTCGCCGTGTCAGAGCACACGCACCCCACGCGCCGGCCTTCCGTTCGGTGGCGCGCGGGCCTGCGTCCCACGCCGAAATGTCAAAGACCATCCGCAAGGTCCCACCATACTTGAGTATACCACAAGCTCGATCGACTCTTGCGAGCGCCTCAGGACCATGGTCTTTTCTTGATGGCTCAAGCGCGATTGCAACGGGTCCGTTTTGCCGGAACCGATCACCATCAAGACCTCTCATCACGGCCCTGTCCCCTGGTATCCGATGCGCCTGCTCATCGCCTCGATCCATTGCTACCTGGACCCCTCCAGCGGCACCGCCCTAGGTACGCGGGAGATGCTCGAGTTGCTGGCCGAGCGGGGGATGGATTGCCGGGTGCTCCCGACGCGAATCCTCGACCCCGAACGGGAAACGTCGCTCGACGAGGTGCTCGCCACGCTGGAACTTCCCGTCCAGCGGTTTCAGGCGCAACTGGGAATGGACAGAGCGGCCGAGGTGATCGACCTAGGCGTGAACGGCGTTCGGGGACTGGAAACAGGGACGCAGCTAGTTCTTGATTCTAGTTGCGTCCTCGTTCCTGCTCGTGTCCCCGTTCCTGCTCGTCGCCTTGCTCCTTATCCGTCACCTCACCCCACCTCACACTTTTCCCCCCGCTCAACCTGATCGGGTTCCCCGGGCAAGAGCCGGAGAAAGACCTCGTGGCCCTGAAACTCTCCGTCGATCCAGACGTAGGGACTTTCGGTCAGCTCGGCAGGGACGGCATACCATCCCAGGCCCTCGATGCAGTCGAAGACGGATTGCAGGTTTCCGATGTCCCAGGCGAAACCCGGTGGCACGGCAGACGACTCGATCGTCTCTCGAGCCGCCTTGTCCGGCAGTGGATACACGGTGATTCTCCAATAGCCGTGCTCCTCTTGATACCGAACACCGAGCTTGCGGGTTGTCTCATCAGTCATCAGGCTGGACGAGATCATACGGACGAATCCCTTCAGCCACCCGGAATCCGTAGGGCTTTCCTCTTCATCCTCGCCGAAGAAGAACCGTCGACCCGCTTCAACCCGCCGGGCATGTTCCAGGGGATCGGCGCGAAAGAGTTGCGCCATCTCCAGCTCGTTCGCTTTGTCCATCATTTTCGCGAGGATCCGATCGGTGGTCCGGCACCACTCGCGCTGATTCATGGTCTGGAGGCCGTCGGCGAGTTGGGAGACGGCGTCGATGGCCATGTTTTGCAGTATCCGAGACACGAGAAAATAACCCGCGTCGGCAGGGAGAGTGCCGGAATTCCGGATGGCCTGGCAAACGAGCAGGCGCTCTTGCTCCGTGGACTGGGGTCCGAGCCCGAGCCAAGGTTCATACCACGGGGGCGCCTGTGGCAAGGACTTGGCGATGCGGGCCAGCCGGTGGTCGATGACGGGGTGGAGTCGCTCTCGGTTCATGGTGCTCATGATCTCCGTCTGTTCTTTCGTGTGGTGATCCCTGGCTTCCGCAGAGGACAGCGAATGTCAATCATCGTCCCACCCCGAAAAACGATGATGTGCTGCGCGGGCGCACAGCCATCGCCCAGCCGGACCTCTTTGCTGCGACTCATGTGCTTCAATTCGTTGACCGTACCCTCAGAGAAATCCGACTGGTGTCCGCAGTCGCACACGAACGACGAGGGGAAGAGTTCTCGCGGCATTATGCACCTCGATCGCGACGATCGCCATTCAGAAACGGATATGCGGCAGCCTGGCCTGGAAGGGGACAGCACCGAGATGCCGGAGCGGCTGCCTGATGCCGTACCCCGTTGACCATGATACCCGAAACCGGCTGAGTGCCGTACCGATGATGGTCAGTCCTCTCCAAACGCGGGGGTTGGAACTCGCTTTCTCCCCGAAACGCGTAAAACGGGCGGGAGGACGGAGTGCGGACAAACGGCATGGGAGTTGGTCTCGTTCACCGGGCCCGCCAACTGCTGACGGCTTGGCCGATCCCTGGGCTTCGCGTGGTCTGGGCTTCGCGTGGGCTTCTCGTGGCCAGACCGAGTTTCAAGTTAACTTGAAACTCGGTCTGACCCCAAGTCACCCGGACCCCAAGTCACCCGGACCCCAAGTCACCCGGAAACTCGGTCTGACCCCAAGTCACCC
>JAFAHT010000082.1 GCA_019237095.1 Planctomycetaceae bacterium | reverse complement strand
ACTTGACCCGTCCCTGGTCCAGGAGCGCCCGGGCCAGATTGCGGCGTGCGAGCGGAAAGTTCGGCTTGAGCTGGATGGCCTCCCTGAAATGGCCGATTGCCTGCGGCAGCCGCCCCTGTCGGGCCAGCAGCGAGCCGAGGTCGTTCTGTGCCGCGGCATATCTCGGCTCCAGGCGCACCGCCTCGGCCACTTCGCGCATGGCCTCATCGAACCGGCCCTGCCGCAAGAGCGCGGCACCCAGAAGATTGTGGACATCGGGGTTTCGCGGATCAGACCGTAACGCTCGAGCGTAGTACTCCATCGCTCCCCTGTCGTCGCCCGCGAGCGACCTGTTCAGCCCCATGTAGAACAGCACGGTGACGTCGTCCGGGTATCCGTGGTCGTGAACGTGCCGCCAGAGTTCAGCGGTGGTCCCCCAGGTCCGGCACTGGCGCCAGCTCAGGGCCGACAATCCCGCGATCAGCAAGGAAGACGTGAGTGCGAGCGCGACAACCCGGTGACGACGGCGTTCGATCCAAGGAAGCACCAGAACCACACCATACGCCAGCACGGCCGCCAGGCTCATCGACGCGACGTAGCAGTAGCGATCGGCCGCGAGTTGGTTACCGATCCGGACGATTCCCAGGTTGGGTGCCAGGATCACAAGGTAGACGATCCACGCGATGGCCAGGCCCGGCCAGCGACGGCCAAGCGCGAGGATCCCCAGCGTGATCGCCAGAACGAGCGCGACGCTGCCGAGATACGGCCAGGTCATCATCGCCGCCCGTCGGGGCAGTGGATAATAGGCCACCAGGTCTTGTGGCCAGAAGGTCTTGGCCAGGTACAAACAAACACCGTAACATGACTGGACCAGACGCTCGAGCACCCCATAATGCTCGATCGAAATGAGCGATTCGTTGCTTCGCTTCGCCAGGATGGCCAGGCCCACGAACACGATCGCCAGCGCCAGGAACGGAAGCTTCTCACCGAGAATTGCCGCTGCTCGATGGCGCAGGTCGATATCGGCACGCAACCGGCGAAGCGGATACACATCGATCGCCAGCAAAACGAATGGCAGAGTGACGGCCACGGCCTTGGAGAGCAGGGCGGCCGTGAACAAAGCGAGTGTCACCATCATCCAGGCTCGGCGACGCAGGCCGTCGGCAGCGGGCTGGTCATGCGTCCGAAGGTAAGCAAGGATCGTCAGGATCGACAACAGTGCGCAGGGCAAGTAGGGCTGACACGATGCCCAGGCGACCACCTCCACCCGGAGGGGATGAACAGCGAACACGGCGGCAGCAAGCGCGGCGGCGACCTGCAAATGAATCTCGCGCCGAGCATCTTGGTTCGCAGGCCAGCCACAGCGCCGCAGGATGGCCACGATCAAGGCGAACAGCGCAACGGCCACGGCCGCGTGCAGGCCGATGCTGACGAGGTGATAGCCGCGCGGATTGAGGCCCGCGAGCACGTATTCCAGTTCCAGGAGCATCCAGGCCAGAGGCTGGTACACCCCCAGCAGAAAAGTGGTCCAGGCCCAGCGGATCTGGCTTGGGCCAAGGCCCCGAAACGATGCATTGTCGAGGAAGTTCTCGTCGTCGTCGAATGCGAGGAAGCCGTTGTTCAAAGCGGGAAGAAAAGCCGTCGCGGCCACCACCGCGAGGGCGACGACGATCCACCAGCGCAGAGAATACCAGAAGGGTTTCGTCACGCTGCGATCTTGGTCATGCAAGTTCGGCGAGCCTTTCAGCGATCATTTCTCGTAGAGCGGCTCGCACGGAATCACCCGCGCCATTTCGCCGTCGTGCACGGCCATCTTGCCGCCGGGATAGATGCAGCCACCGAAGAACTTGCCCTGCTTGTTCACGGCGTAGAACGACACGTTGAAGGTCGTCCTGCCGTCGGGACGCCGCCGCTTGGGGTCGCGCACGCTGGTTGTGGCGATCCGCTTGCAGGCGTCCATCACCGCGTCCTTGACGCTCAGCCCGCGCCTCATGCCCTCGACCACCAGAAAGCTGGAAAGGTTCAACAGGTTGGCCTCGCCGACCCCGGTCGAGCCGGCAGACCCAACCTCGTTGTCGAGGTACAGCCCCGCGCCCAGGATCGGCGAATCACCGACCCGGCCGGGGATCTTCCACGACAGGCCCGAGGTGGTCGTCGTGCAGCCGAGGTTGCCGTGAGTGTCCAGCGCCGAGCAGTGGATCGTGCCGGTGACTCGCTTCTTGATGTACTCGTGCACAAATGACGCGACGGCCTCGACCGGCGGCGGGACCCAGTCATCGTTGGGGTCGTGGGTCTCTTTCCAGTGCAGCCAGATCTGCCGGGCTTCGTCGGTCAGCAGGTTGACCTCGGGAAAACCGTGGGCCCGCGCGAACCGAAGCGCCCCTTCGCCGACCAGCAGGCAATGCCGGGTGCGCTT
>JAFAHT010000042.1 GCA_019237095.1 Planctomycetaceae bacterium | reverse complement strand
CGTCGTTAAAGCGCACCCAGCCGTTGGGTTTGCCCATCAAGCGGAGGGCCAGCTCCCCGCGCGCGCCCTCGGGCCCGTCGCCCCCGCCGATCAATCCCTCGTAATAGCCGGCGGCGTGCACCTCGCGCTCGGCTCGGTTGAGCTCGGGAGAGCGGGCCGAGGCAAGCACCGAGCGGAGTGAAGCCCACCGCTCGGGCCAGGGTACGACGGCCACGCCCAGGAGCAAGAGGCTCTGGAGCATGGCGAGCCGGGCCGATGCCACCGATGTCGCTGGGTTTGTCGCCATCGCGATCCGGCTCCTTCTCAGACCCCGAGAAGCCCACGATGCATCATGTCCAGCCAGTCCGCCAGGCTTGGGCTTGACCAGAGGGACCAGAGCAAGGCGATGGTGGTGAAGGTGGCCGCCGTCTGGAAACCGCGGATTGCCAGCAGGCGCATCTCGATCCACCTGGTCGCGGCGTCCGCGGCCCGGGCCCTGCTCCTGGCGGCGGGCCGGTTGCGGCTGCGTCGCGCGTCAAGCTGAACGTTGACCAGAACCAGCGCACCCAGCACGCCCCAGAAAAGGGCGTCCGGCGCCGTGAGGCCCCAGGTTCCCCTCAACCAGAACGACTGGTACGCGTGCAGCGCCCAGGTGGCCAGGAAGACCGTCACCGTCGCCACCGCGAGTGCGGCCGGCTGCGGCCACCGCTTGAGCCGGAATACCACGGGGTTGAAGAAGAGCCGGACCATGAAATCTTTCCAGTA
The DNA here is from genome assembly GCA_019237095.1 of Planctomycetaceae bacterium. GTDB lineage: Bacteria > Planctomycetota > Planctomycetia > Isosphaerales > Isosphaeraceae > Aquisphaera. The sequence goes on along the minus strand of JAFAHT010000042.1, from coordinate 5,482 downwards.
AATATTGATCCGTCGCCAGTAGTCGGTAAATCCAGTCGCCAGCAGGTACCAGTGATGGGTCTCGGGAAGCTGGTAGCCGAAGAGATGAAGCATGCCGCAGGCCATGTGGAACTGACCCGAGACCCGCAGGTAAAGCAGGTAGTTGCAGACAAGATAACCCACCAGGCTCGCCGGCCCTTGAACCTCGGCCGCGGGAATCAATAGCTCGTGATAGATCAGCCGGTAGCAGAGCAGTTGAACGGTCCCGCGAAACATCATCTGCAGGCCGCGCCGCTGGATCGCATGGACGTCGTCGGCAAAGTAGCCACGCTGCATCGTCCGGTAATCGACGACCGGAAAATGCATGAAGCAGAAGTTCGGCAGCAAGAAAAAATAAACGGCCGTGTCGATCAGGGTCTCGGGAGCCCGGGCATGCCTGAGCTCATACAGGTAGATGAGGAGCCGAAACATGAACATGGTTGCAATTACCGGCCAGACGGTGGCCGGGACCGCGGCGAAGAGCGATTGGCTGCGCGCAGCGGCAAGCGTCGCGGCTAGCGCGGCAAGGCAGCCGGCGCGGGCGCCCCACGAGACGGGCAGGAAGCAGATCCCGATCAGCAGGGCGGCCAGCCCCAGGACCACCGCTGCCACCTCGTTGCCGAACACCCAGAACAGACCGGCCACCGAGACGGCCAGGAACAACGGTTTCTTCCAGCGATACGGGGCCAGGTAGTGGACCGGCAAGGCGGCGAGCGCCAGAGTCGCCAGGGCCAGAAAGGCTCTGCCCTCGATCTGATACCGTTTGAAGATGGCCACCAGCAACCCGAGCTGGAGCATCGATCGGAGGAACGGTAGCACCTGGCGGCGGCACGCTTCGGGTTCGCCCGGGTACAGCCCCCATTCACGTCGAGGTCCGGGAACTCCGACCGCCGTCCTTGTCTCGGTGGGAAGATACCGGCGATGCGGTGCGAGCCTCTTTCTTACCGGGTCTCTGATCTCCGCACCCATGGACCGGCCCCCTTCTCTTTCAATCAGCAATCCCGGGCATCGAGGGCCGCGACGATCCGCGCTGTACGTGCTCGAGATCGAGCAGTCGCGCGCGGAGACGACACCAGACGAAGCGGGATGATCTCAAGAACGGGCGCCGGGAATGACGGGGTTCGCCGGAGATGAGGTGGCCCCCGGTCGGCTAAGAGTGCGGGGGCCGGTTCTTCCGTGAACCGGTGAGTCCCCCGCTGCGGCCGCGTCATCCCTGATACGCCTGCAACTTCCGAGGAGCTAGCTAGACTTTCGGTTTATTATGAAACGATGCCGAAGATGGAGAATCCCACGCCGGGATCGACAGGAAGGGCGCACCTGCGTGCCTAGGGATCCTTCGACCTGAAGCCGCCATCGATCACTCACGGGCTCATTTTCTGGGTCTCCTTTCCCATGACTCCGGCGATTTAACCGAGAGCGTCCGGGGCTGTCAACCCGACTGGCCGGTCGCCGCGTCGATTTCGTGAACAACACGCTTGTGGGCCAATGGCTTTACGAAAATTCGGGCGGCACACGTTTTCGATTCCGGCCACCAGCGGCGAACCCCCCTTTTCGGTCTGGTCAGACCGAGGCCACAAGAAGTCGCCGGTCAAGATCGATGGTCCCTTCTCATCGTCTCTCGACGCGCCTTTGGCCTCGTGCTAGGCTGGCCTTCTTGCGGCCACGCCTTCCCATACATCATCGATCTTGAAACTCGGTTCTGATGCAAGGAGCCTGGTGAAGATGTCGCCTCACTTTCGGGCCGCGATGGTGGGTTCTCTACTGATCCTGAGCATGGTGCCTGGCGGCTTCTGCCTACGGCGCGCTCTTGCCCAGGACAAGGGACAGGTGCTCAAGATCGAGGGCGACTTGAAGCGGATGCAGGGGCAATGGATCTCCAAGGATGGGCAAGGCGGCGAGAGCGTGTGGAACTTCAAGGAAGAGCATGTCTCGCTCAAGACACCGACTCGCGCCTACGAGATGACCATCAAGCTCAACTCCAAGGGCGAGCCCGAGAAGCACATCGATTTTGACGTCTCCGAGAATTCGCCCAACGCCAAGGGGTACAAGGCTCAGGGAATCTACAAGTTCACCGGCGACGGCACCCTGAAAATCTGTTTCAGCGATGGCGACTCGGGGCGGCCCAAGGAGTTCAAGACCGATTTCGGCAAGTCGTTCTCCTTCGATTTGAAGAAGAAGAAATGATCTGTCCAGATGGCTGATCCTCAATCCAACGACTTGAGCACGGCCCTTTCCTCCCGCGTTCAGACACCTGCGCTTGCCCTGGTTCTGATCCTGGCGGCGACGGTGGGGGCGTACAACCTGTCCTCGCGTCCCGGAGGGGCGCCGTCCTCGCCCGGCGGCGCACCCAAGGCTGCTGAAGCGTCCGGGGCCCTCTCCGGTCCACCACCACACGCGGACGTTGGCGACGCACTCGAGGCGCTCGAGCCGCTACTGCGATTCGTCGACCTCAAAACGACACCGGCTTCGCTCGAAGAGCTCGCCGCTGCGCTGGGCGGTTACCGCGTCACTACCTTGATCGCCTCGCTCCCTGACCCCACGGATTCTCGCCTGGGTTACGACTTCGACATGGCGACCGAGGCGATCCAGCGCGCCATCGAGTCGGAAGGCTACACCCTGGACCGGTTTCGATTACCCTGGCTCGACTCCGGCTCGCCCGCCCGCCCCGGCAACACTTCGCAACCCCCTGTCGCCACTCCCGGACCCGGCTCTGCCTCCGGTTCCGCGCCGAACGCACCCCGCACGGTCGCCGCGGGCACCGCGCCACCTGCCGCCCTCCAGTCCGCTTTGCGCGGCACGAGCCATGAACGGCAGCCTGGAACGATCCTGTTCCGTATCGACCGCGCCGCGCCCCGGTCCAATCAACCGGCCGCTCCTCAGGAGCTCTTGCTGCTTCTCCTGATTGGTGAAACGCCCACCTGGGGGATCCAGCAGGAGGCGCTCATGACCAGCCTGAACATCGCCTGGACACTCGACTTCCAGCGCAACTCCAAGGTCCCCGATCGCGCCCCGGCCATCCTCATCTTGGCTCCCACCTTTTCCGGCACGGCCGATTCCATGGCGCGCGTGCTCCGAACCTGGACCGAAAAACAGCGAGAGCGGCGCGACGCTCGGTTCTGGGTCTGTTCCGGCTCGGCCACCGCCATCGACAAGTCCACGTTTGAACAAAATGCCTTGCCTGCCCAGGCGATCTATTCCGCGAGTGTGATTCCCGATGAGGTCTTGCTCGGCGAGCTCTATCGATTTCTGGCCAAGCCCGCCGGCCGCCACGACCCCTCGGCACCCGCATTGCCGGCTGGCAAGATCGCGCTGCTCGTCGAAACCGGGTCCGGCTATGGCTCCGCAGTGGGCAACACCTACGGGACAAGTGGGACCAGCGACCAGTCCAAGCAAATTGTCTCGATCCCGTTTCCTTCCCAGATCGCCCAGGTCCGAGCCAGCACGGCGAATGGACCGGACACCAGCGGTGGATCGTCGAAAAACCGTGTCACGATCCCCTTCGACCCGCCTTCGGGCCGGCAGAGCGACCGGCTGCCGGCGCTCTCTCCGCGGATGACCGTCGCCACCGACAGCCTGATTATTTCCAACATCCTGACCACGATCGCCAACGAGGATATCCGCTACGTCGGCATCGTGGCGACCGACATCCTCGATGTGATCTACCTGACTCGGCTCGTCCGGGAGAACTGTCCCGATGTACAGATCATCCTGGTAGGCAACGATCTCCGCTACACCGATCCTCAATTCACCCTGGATTTCCGTGGCACGATCATTGCGTCGTCGTACCCGCTGGACGCCCGCGCCCAGGTCTGGTCGTATCCTTTCGAGGGGGCCATCGAACGGAGGCTCTTCGCCAGCGAATTCGACGTCGGCCGTTATAATGCCGGGCTGGTTCTGCTCAACGGAGTGGCCGATCCCGGCCGTGCGAACCAACTGGTCGTCGATACCGGCAAGGCCGAGGACTTCTTGGTCTACGGTAAGCCATTCGTGGCCACGTCCTTTGATTCGCTAAACCGGCGCCCCCAGATCTGGATCAACCAGGTGGGGCTGTACAACGTCTGGCCGCTGAAGGTTCGGTCGCTCAGTCATTGTGAGCCGTTGCTGCGAGCCAGGGCCGAGGCCTTGATCCCCCCGATTGTGAGTCTGGATCCCCAGACCGAGTCCGTACATACACTAAAATTCGAATATGACTTTCCATTGATTTGGAAGCTTGTCTTCTGCGCCGGGACTTTCCTGGCGTTCATGCTCGCGGCGATCATCCTCTACACAAACCTTGGCGCGAAGTCTCCGGCGCACGGCCGGACAAGCTTGTTCGATCCCATGCTCAGCCGGTTCAAGGTTTTGGGCAACGACATCTCGCGCAAGAATCTCTTCCTGATCGCGATGCTGTTGGTTTCTCTGGCGGTCCCTTACTGCTTGCTGGCATCACCTCTGGACGTTGCCCTGCCACCTCTGGTCGCGGCCGAAGGTGATCGCGAGGCCTCGCTGGTAGTGAGCTGGGACGTCTACGCGCTTGCGTTCATGGGCGTGCTCACGATGGTCTGGCTGCTTGTGCCCCTGGCCGTCTGTTTCCGCGAAGCGTTTCGCCAGCGGGGTTCGGGTTCGCAGCTTGAGGCAGCGGTTCCTGCGGGCCCGAGGCAAGCAGACCGGTGGCTCGCGGCCGAAAGCCTCTTGTACAGGCTCATGACGCTTGCGGCCGCGCTGGTGGGAATCGCCTGCATCGTCGTCCGGCTTTACGAGTTCGCGCTCTTGCGTCCCACGTTGTTCAATGACTGGCTTGCCCTCGACCGCAGCGCCCACCTGCTGGGCGGTATTTCGCCGATCGTGCCGGTCGTCTGTCTGGGCGCGGCTGTCTTCTCGTGGGGCTACCTGGAGCTCAAACGGCTGCAAGCCTATCCGCTCTTGCGCCGGGGGTCCGAACTGGTCTCGCTGAAGGGAATCTCGATGCCCGGGGACTTCCCTTGGAAACGGGTCATTCCCAGGCTCAACGCCCGGTTTCGCTTGTGCGTCGATCTGCTCGAGTATCCGGTCACAGTCCTGATCTCGAAGAACCTGCCATTGGCCGGGCTTGTGCTCTCGGCCGTGGTGGGACTGGTCGTCTTCGTCTGGGGAGTGGTCTGGCCTCGATTTATTCCGACTCCGGAAGGCGCCCGATTCGACATTCTGGTCGTGATCGCCTTCATGGGCTACCTGCTTCTGCTCATCTACTCGCAGGTGCGTTATCTCTGGCTCTGGAGGTCGCTCTTTCAATTGTTTCGCCAGATCAGCCTGCTGCCGATGGCCGACGCATTCGACCGGATACCCCCGAGAGTGGCCGCGAAGTTCGGCCGGTTCCTGCGGACATCGCTGCAGGATGATATTGACCTTGAGATCCCGCTGCAGCAGTGCCGCCTCGTACTGGGTTGGGCTGCGACGTCAGGAGAAACTCAACTGCCGATTCGAGAAACGCTCCGAGCGACGGTCG
>JAFAHT010000016.1 GCA_019237095.1 Planctomycetaceae bacterium | reverse complement strand
CGAGCTCGCCCAGCTCGCGAAGATTCCGCGCAAGCCTTCGGTGCCAAGCAAGATCATGACCACGCCAGGCTCCAACGACCCGTACTACAGCGGCGGCATGGGTGGCATGGGCATGGGTGGCATGGGTGGCATGGGTGGCATGGGTGGTATGGGAGGCATGGGGATGATGCCGGGTGGAATGGGCTGATCAGTCAAGCAAACGTGAAGGCCGCCGTCGCCCGCGACAAGGAAGGGGCAAACCATGCCTTTCAATGGGTCTCGAATCAGACAACCCGAACCGACTTCGAGGATGCCTGCCGCGCGTTTGAGCGGCACCCTGATCATGATCATGATCATGCTTGCCGGGACGATGCTCAGCGGCTGCGGATATACCATACGAGCGCCTTTCGACAAGAACGTGAAGACGGTGTTTGTCCCCGTCTTTCGCACCCAGTCGTATCGCCGCGACCTGAATCTCAATCTGTGCGAGATGGTTCAAAAAGAGATCATGCAGCGCAGCCCATACAAGGTCGTGGGACGTCCCGAGGGTGCCGATACGATCCTCGAAGGAACGATCAACTTCGCCGACAAGAACACCGTGGTCGAGAACCCGTTCAACCTGCCGCGCGAGCTGAACGCGACCGTCAGTGTGGTCGTCAAGTGGACTCACAATCCGCCCACGGAGGCCGAGAAAAACAAGCTTCCGACCACCGTTTCCGAGACGGTCAATTTCGTTCCGGAAGTCGGCGAATCGGCTTTGACAGCCTTCTACCGCGTGAACCAGCGACTGGCCGCTCAGATCGTCGATATGATGGAGCAACCGTGGTACACCGACGCCGACCTGAAGTGACGAGGCACGAATGACACGATGGGAGGCCCGGGACCGTACCATCCGGGCGGCCGGCAACCCGATTCCCGGGGTCATGGGGATCGTCAACATCACGCCCGACAGCTTCTCGGACGGCGGCCGCTCACTCTCAGCCGCGGCCGCGGCCGAACATGCCCGCGGCCTGATCCAGCAGGGAGCCGACCTGCTGGACCTGGGAGCCGAGTCGACCCGGCCCGGCTCGGACCCTGTGCCCCCGGAGGAAGAGCTGCGAAGGCTTTTGCCCGTACTCGAGCACCTGGGGTCGGAGATTGCCGTCCCCCTCTCGATCGACACGTCCAAGGCCCGGGTCGCCGAGCTTGCCCTGGCCAGAGGCGCCTCGATCATCAACGACATCACCGCGCTACGGGGCGACCCAGACATGGTCCGCGTCGTGGCGGACTCGGGCGCTGCAGTCGTGCTCATGCACATGCTTGGCACTCCCAGGATCATGCAAGACGATCCGCGTTACGACGATGTCGTGAGCGACGTGCTGCACTTCCTCGCCGGTCGCATCGACTGGTGCGAGTCGCGCGGCATCCCACGGTCGCGGATCGCCATCGATCCGGGGATCGGCTTCGGCAAGACATTCGAGCACAACCTGCAACTCTTGCGGAACTTGAAGCGATTTGCCAACCTGGGCTGTACGCTGCTGGTTGGTACCTCGCGCAAGGGGCTGCTGGGAACATTGACCGGCCGGGACGTGTCTGAGCGGGCAGTGGCGTCCGCCGTCTCGTCGCTGGCCGCCTGCGTGGGCGGCGCCCAGGTGGTGCGCGTGCACGACGTGGCAGCGATGGTTGATGCCATCAAGGTCTGGACGAGAATCTGGGGATGGGGGCATAGCTCATGAGTGGCCAGGTGATCGAAGCTTCCACGGGCGCGAAGGGCATGACGGGATCGGGATCGGTCGAGCTGGAAGCCGCGTGCCGGACCCTGGCCGCCCAGGCGAGGACCGGCGCGCGGCAGATGGCGCTGGCTCGAGGTTCGGCCAAGAACGACTGGCTGGCACGCGCGGCCGCGGCGCTGCGAGCGAGGTCCGCGGAGATTCTCGAAGCCAATGCCCGCGACGTGGCCGCGGCTCCCGGCCTGGGACTGAATGCCGCGGCCGTCGATCGCTTGTCGCTCGATGCCCGCCGGATCGACGAGCTAGCCGGTTCGCTGCTGCAGGTCCTCGCTCTGCCCGATCCTATTGGTGAGGTCGTCAGCGCCAGCCGGCGGCCCAATGGGCTGGAGGTGAGCCAGGTACGCGTTCCGCTGGGCGTCATCTTCATGATCTACGAGAGCCGGCCGAATGTGACCGTGGATGCCGCTGCGCTCTGCGTCAAGAGCGGCAACGCGGTCATTCTCCGCGGCGGCAAGGAAGCCATCCACTCCAACCGCGCCCTGCACCGCATCTTGGCCGATGAGCTGGAGGCCAGCGGCCTTCCCGAGCACGCGGTCCAGCTCGTCCCGACCATCGACCGCGCTGCGGTCGGATTGCTCCTGGGATTGCCCGAGTTCATCGACCTGGCCATTCCCCGCGGCGGCGAAAGCCTGATCCGGCGGGTGGTTGCCGAGGCGCGGATGCCGGTCATGAAGCACTATCAGGGCATCTGCGCCGTGTACGTCGATGCCGCGGCCGATCCCGAGATGGCCATCCGGATCATCCTCAACTCCAAGGTCCAACGACCGGGCGTGTGCAACGCGGCGGAAACTCTTCTCGTCCACCGCGAGATCGCGCCGGAGTTTCTGCCCCGGGCCGCCAAAGCCCTGATGGGTGTGGGAGTTGAGCTGAGGGGCGACGCGACGGCCCGGTCGATCGTGCCCTCCATGACACCCGCGCAGCCCGCCGACTGGGATACCGAGTTCCTTGACAAGATCCTGGCGGTCAAGGTTGTCGATTCGATCGGTCAAGCCATCGAGCATATCGGCACGCACGGCTCAGCGCACACCGAGACCATAGTGACCGGCGATCTCGCCGCGGCCCGCAGCTTCGTGGCCGGGGTTGACAGCTCGGCCGTGATCGTCAATGCCAGCACCCGGTTCAACGACGGCGGCCAGCTCGGTCTGGGTGCCGAGATCGGCATCAGCACCGACAAGTACCACGCCCGCGGCCCTTGCGGTTTGCGCGAGCTGACAAGCACCAAGTGGATCGTCTTCGGCGACGGACAGGTCCGGACGTGATCGGCGTGTCGCGGACTCGGCAGGGCGATAGCGTGGAGCGCGGCTCAGGGGTCAAGCAAGTGCTATTCAGTGATGTCCCTTTTTCCCTCCACCAGTCGGGCCACAAAGTCGGCGTGCTCAGGGGAGTTCAAGCCGTGCTGGAGGATCGCCTTGACCGTCGCCTTCTCGCCTCGCACCAAGGCGGCTGGATCGAGCCACAGGCCGGGAAACACCGTGCTGCGCAGGATGCCGTCGGCCGCCGGGGGCATCAGCTCGAAGCGCCCTTCGCGGTTCACGAACCAGTCGACCTGGCGATCAAGGACCCGCCAGACGACGTACTCGCGGACGCCGTTGCGCCGGTAGGCGTTCAGCTTTTTCCCGAGGTCGTAACTGGCGCTGCTGGACGCGACTTCCGCGACCAACTCGGGCGCTCCCTCTATGTAATCATCCTCGCTGATGCGGGCCTGTCCACCCCGCTCGGGCCGGATGATCAGGTAAGCGTCGGGTTGGGGTTCGTTATCCAGGTCCAGGCGGATGCTGCCGTTATCGCCCGCCTCGACCCCGGGGGTGTCCGTTTCATAATTCGCCAACCAGGCAACCAGCCGGGTATGCGGGTGGCTGTGCCGCCCGTGTCGGACCGGTGAGGGCATATAAACCTCTCCTTCGACCAGCTCGGCCTTCTTGAGCTCGGGCATCGCATCGTACCGCCGCTCGAACTCGGCGCGGGTCAGGCGGTCGCCGTTCTCCAGCGGAGGGATCACTCCGTGATCTTGGGTCATGTTCGATTCGGCCGGCTTGGCAGGTTGGGTAGAGACGGCCATGGAATTGGCCTCCGGGACGCTGGTTTCTTCGAAGGATCGACGCGATCCATCCTACGCGATTTCGCACCAGCTCGGCAACGCAGGCCAGACCAGGGTCGCGACGCGAGGAAAATCTCCGAGGTGCCGTTCCCCTGAGGTGTCGATTGGGGCAACCTCGCTCGGGTCGAAAGTCGCTCTAGCTCTCGCTTGAATCAACCTCCAGTTTCAGGTCCAAGGCACGGGCCGCACGTCGATCCGCGCGCTGGGGCGAAGCGTGATGAGCGGTCGCGGGGGAACCGGCGTCGCATTGAGCGGATCGAACCGGAAGTGCTGGCACACCGAGGCGACGACCAGGGTCAGTTCAGTCAGGGCGAACAGATCCCCGACGCACTTGCGCGGGCCAATTCCGAAGGGGATGAAGGCCCCGTCCGGTAGCTCGGGCTGGCCGTTCCATCGCTCTGGCTTGTATTCGTCCGCATCGGCCCCCCAAACGTCCCGGCGACGGTGGGTCAGGTAGGGGCTCACCCAGACCGTGGTCCCCGCGGGGACGACCTCGCCAGCGAGATGGTCCTCAACCTTGGCGAGCCGGTGGATCAGCCAGGCCGGCGGATAAAGCCGGAGCGTTTCGTGGACGACCCGGCTGGCGGCCGGCAGGCGCGACAGGTCGTCGAGAGTGGGGACTCGTCCGCCGAGGACGGCCACGGCCTCCTCGTGAACTTGGCGTGCCACGCCGGGATGCCGGCCGAGGAGGTCGAAGGCCCAGGACAACGCCATGGCCGTCGACTCGTGGCCTGCCAGGAAAATGGTCATCACCTCGTTGCGGATCTCTTGGTCTTCGAATCGCTTGGCGGA
>JAFAHT010000545.1 GCA_019237095.1 Planctomycetaceae bacterium | reverse complement strand
GCCGACGGTCCACTGATTGACGCGCGGACACAATCCGGACTGGAGACTCAATGGTCATCGCGCGGAATTATATACTAAAGCATAGGGCGAAGGTAGTGAAGGGGTCAAGTCCACGAATCCATGGTCCCCTGATGCACCGACGGCGCGCGGACCTGACCATCACTCCACTCCGGCAGCGCAGGCATATGACGGGCGAATCGACGAATCTCCTGGTGATCGATACCTCGACCGGCCAGCCCGCGGTGGGAATCAGGTCAAGGGCCGGAGGCGTCCACGTTTCGTCGGTTCTTGCCACAGGCAGGCATGGGCGCGACCTGGTTCCCCGCATCGGCGACCTGCTCCGGGAGGCCAATCTGAGGGTCATGGATCTGGAAATCGTCGCCGTGGGGCTGGGACCGGGCTCGTACACGGGACTGCGAATCGGTCTGACGGCGGCCAGGACGCTTGCTTACACCGCCGGCGCCGTTCTGTTGGGGTTTGACAGCCTGGAAGGTTGGGCGCGAACCGCACCCCCTGAGGCGCCCCGCGTGCACGTCGTGGCCGACGCCCAGCGTGGCGACGTCTATGCCGCCGATTTTCTCCGCGACTCGCTCCTCGAACCCCTGAAGCTCGTGATCGCCAGCCGCATCGAGTCGCTTCAATCCTGGTCGCAACGGCTGGATCGCCAGGGTTTCGTCGTCGGACCCGGGCTCGATTCGACCCGGATCCGCGACGCGATTCCGGTGGAGATGCAGATCGCTGACGCCAGACCCGATCGGAGCAGGGCCCTCGCCCTGCTCGAGCTGGCGCGGCAACTCTGCGCCGGCGTTGAGCGCGACGATCTCTGGACCCTCGAGCCGAATTATCTGCGTCGCAGCGCTGCGGAAGAGACCTGGGATGCCCGGGGCACCCGGCCGTCATAACACGAGCGGTTGTCCGTGTGTCGTCTCAAGCACGCCATCGACGAGTCTTGCCCATGACCGATTCGTCTGACAACATGGATGACTCCACGGCGATCCGGCAGCAACAGGGCACCGTGCAGCGACAGCCGGTTCCCTGGCTGCACGTGGTGTTGTTCGAGCCCGAGATCGCTGCCAACACGGGGGCAATCGGCCGCACCTGCGTTGCGGCGGGTGCCCGGCTCTGGTTGGTCCGGCCGCTTGGTTTCCACCTTGAGGACCGTCACCTCCGCCGCGCCGGGCTCGATTACTGGGAGCATCTGGACCTGTGCGTGGTCGATGAGCTAGGCGTGGTGGCAGAGAGACTGGGCCGGAACCGCCTCTGGTCGTTCAGCACCAAGGCGGACTTGCTCTACACCGAGGCGGTCTTCCAGCCCGGCGATGCCTTCGTTTTCGGGCCGGAGAGTCGCGGCCTGCCAGGGTCGTGGCTGGAAGAGTGCCCGGATCACTCGCTGCGAATCCCGATCCTGCCCGCAGCGCGCAGCTTGAACCTGGCAAGCGCTGTGGCGATCGCACTTTTCGAAGGAATTCGCCAGTTAGGGCTGAAGCAGGCGCCGGAGTTCACGGGCAGAACCCCCGGGACGAGGTCTTGAAGGATGGTCTGGAAAACCTCATAATGTCTCCTTGCGCGGTCCCCGGGACCGCATTTTTTTGATTTTGCCACGGCCAGGGACAGGGACAGGCGGTCTCGGGTCGGGATGGCCGGCTCCAGGGTCGTGCGCGTGCGGGTCGATGTGGCCCCACGTTGGCCTTTTTTTCCCGTTCTGCGGATCTCGCCTGGTGGCGGGGTCGGTCAAGGCGATCGATCGATGGCGGAAGCACTGAAGATACGGGTTGAGCCGCGCGACCCGGCGAGGAATAAGGGGACCGGCACGCGGGCTGTCCGGCGGCTGCGCCGGCAGGGCCGCATTCCGGCCGTGATCTACGGGCACAAGCAAGAGGTGGTGCCGATCACTCTGTCCCACGATGATGTCTGGCAGATGATCAAGGCGGCCAGCCATCTGGCCGAGCTGGACCTGGGTGGCAAGACCGAGACGGTCTTGATCCGCGACGTCCAGTGGGACAATTTGGGTAAAGAGATCCTTCACCTCGACTTCGCCCGCGTCAGCGCCGAGGAGGAGATCGAAACCGACGTGAACATCGAACTCCGCGGCCAGGCGGCTGGTATCGCCGAGGGAGGAATTCTCGAGCAACTCGTCCACTCGCTGCGGATCAAGTGCCCTGCGGGCGCGATCCCCAGCTCGATCAAGGTCGATGTCGGCCACCTCAATGTGGACGACGGGGTGTACGTGCGTGATCTCAGCCTCCCGCCGGGCGTGACCGTCGATGCCGAGGAAGACCTGCTCATCGTTCACGTCGTGGTGCGGGGGACGACAGCCGAGCCGACCGAGGCGGCGGCCGAGGAAGCCGTGGCCCAGCCCGAAGTGATCAAACCTGAGCGCAAGGAAAAAGAGAAAGCGGATTGACCGCAGTCGTGCTCCCCGACTGACGGGAGCACTCGATCGCCCGCCTTACGGCGGTGGGAGCGGGGTACCTTGAGCCGCGAGCGACTGCCTTGGCGACGATGAAACTGGTGGTCGGTCTTGGTAACCCCGGTACCAAGTACCAGGGAACTCGTCACAACGTGGGGTTCGAGCTCATCGACCGTCTGGCCAGCGGGGGGCGGGGCGCAAATTTCACTCGCAAGTTCGACGGTCGGATGGCCGAGACAGAGATCGACTTTCGCCGCGTCTTGCTGCTGAAGCCCGAAACCTTCATGAACTTGAGCGGCCGTTCCGTCAGCCAGGCAGTCCGCTTCTTCAAGCTTGAGCCTCACGAGATCCTGGCCGTCTGCGATGACTTGAGCCTGCCCGTGGGAAAGATCCGGATCCGGCCCGGCGGGTCCGACGGAGGACAGAAGGGCCTTCGGGACATCGCGGCTCACCTGGGAACCAACCAGTTTCCCAGGCTCAGAATCGGCATCGGCGACCAGGGCGACACCGATGCCGTCGATTTCGTGCTCAGCCGCTTCCGCGGCCCCGAACGTGCCGTCATCGACGACAGCCTGATTCTTGCCAGCCAGGCGGTCGCCGTCTGGGTGACCCAGGGAATCGACCCCGCCATGAACCGGTTCAATGGACCAACCAACATCAAGCAGTCATAATTGCCAATATTCCGTCGCGATCGCCAATCCGAACATCGGAGGAACCAGATCTTGCCAGCCCACACCTATGAGGGGATGTTTCTGCTCGACAGCACCAAGGCCGCGGCGGCCTGGGACGATACCGTCAAGCACGTGCATGACATCCTGACCAAGCACAATTCGGAGATCGTGGCCAGTCGCCAGTGGGATGAGCGCCGGCTGGCGTACCCGATCAGCGGCCACAAGAAGGCGACGTATCTTCTGACCTACTTCAAGACCGACGGCACGAAGCTCAAGGATATCGTTGCCGACTGCCATCTGAGCGACCTGATCTTGAGAGAGCTCATCCTCAAGGTGCATCCCAAGCTGGAAGTTCAGCTCGTCAATCAGGCCATGACCTCCACGCCCAACGCCGAGGCGGAAGAGGCTGGACACGACGACGAGATGGACGAACGCCCTCGCCGGCGCCGCCGCGACGAGTGACCGGTCCAGCTCCTTGTCAGGCTTCACAGGTTCGCGCCTGATTCCCGGCAAAATCCTGAGTTTCAGCTTGCAAGCTAGGGAACAACCGTTTACCTTATGGTCGAGGGACTGACAGAACCTCGGCATCCCGTTCCCGGCGCGAGCTGGCGGGGTTGGTCCAGTTTTCCGGCTTCGAAAAAGTTGCGGCCCAGATGCGAGCGATCGGTGAATCCGTGGTCGAGAAAGGAACCAGGCGATGCCCGACTTGAACAAGGTGTTTCTGATGGGTCGTCTGACATCCGACCCAGAGCTGCGAAGAATACCGAGCGGCACGGCGGTGGCCGAGCTGCGCATGGCCTCGAGCCGGTCGTGGACCGGACGCGATGGCGAGCGCCGGGAAGAGACGCTATTCATCGACGTGACCGTGTGGGACCGCCAGGCCGAAACATGCTGCCAATACCTCCGCAAAGGCAGCTCGATTCACGTGGAAGGGTATCTGCGTGTGGATACGTGGGACGACAAGACGACTGGCGAAAAACGGTCGAAGATCCGCGTTCAAGCCGATCGCGTTCAATTCCTCGACTCGCGCCGCAGTGATGGCGGTGGCGAGTCTGGCGCGGCGGGTGACGACGAGCTGGGTGGCCCCCCGGCAGCCGTGCGCGAGCCGGCTCCGCGGCGTGCTCCAGCGACCGGCCAGGGCGAGCCGCGCGGCCAGGGCAACGGCTCCGGTGCCGGCCGGCCGCCTTACCCGTCCACCACGAATCCGAGAAGCCGCCCGGCGACCGAGCCCGAGGAACGCGACGAGGAAGACATCCCGTTCTGACCGTTTGAACCCGCCGCAAGCCACGCGGCTTCAGCCCGTGGTCAGGCGGGTTTCTCCCGCAGGGCTTCAGCCCGTTCCGTTAAGCCGCCGCAGCGGCATAAGTAAACTAGTGATGATTATTGTAAACGACGCTTGCAAAAGGGCTAGCCCTTGATACACTTGGGTTGGCTCTTTGGTAATGGGGATGTCAGCGGTTGGCGGGGGAAAAGGAATCGGCCCCGCTGGAAAACATCAACCGAGTGGCAACGTCGTGAGACAGTCGCCAACCATGCGGCCGGAATTGCTCCAAGCGC
>JAFAHT010000343.1 GCA_019237095.1 Planctomycetaceae bacterium | reverse complement strand
AGCGCACGCAGCAACAAGCGGTGGACTTCGGTCATGGGCAGGGTGCCGCGATCATCTGGCTTCGGTCCGTCGGCGATGAGAACCGGCTTGTCTTCATTGGCCTTTGCGGGGAGACCATGACTTCCGCGTACCAGCCTCGGATTGAGCGGCACGACGTCGAAAAGCGTACGGAAACCGAGCTTGTTTTGGATCAAGCGGCGAATCGCCCGTCCCTTCGGCCAGAGCAATTGAGGATTGAAGAAGAGCTCGCAAGGGTCGTAGCCCGGTTTGCGGTGAATATCGACCGTGCGGGCGAAATCAGGAGCCAGGCGGTCATCGAGCCAGTAGGGATAGGCGAACCAGGAGTCGGGCTCGGACAGGACCACCAGTTCTCCCGAGCGGGGATGATCCAGACCCAGCTCATGCCGCCGTCGCCCGGCGAGGACGCGCATGACGCCCTCCTGGCCAGCGAGCAGATCGCGAACCGCTGAAAGATCCTGTTCCTGGGAAACGTAGACGTGAGCGAGCTGGTGATCACAGACCGCGAAGGCCCGGCTGGCAAAAGTGTCGAGCACCTCGCCGAAGGGACCGGGACGAACGCTCAGCATGCCCGCCTCGCGCAGCACGCGATTGAGCAGGACCGCTCGGTTGACATCACAGTGGCCGTATTCACTCACCACCCAGACTCGCGCACCGGCCGAGCGGGCGATATCGAGTAAGGGAGCACATGCGGCATCGAGCTCACCGACCAGCCGGGCCATGTCGCAGCCGCCGGGGCCGAACCGCTGGGGGTCGTAATCCAGGTGAGGCAGGTACACGAGGGTCAGCTCGGGACGCTCCCGGTCGAAGACCTCGGCCGCCGCTCGGGAAATCCATTGCGTGCAGGGCAGCCCGGCGCTCGGTCCCCAGAAGGTGTGGAACGGGAACTTTCCCAGTTCGCGCTCGAGCCGGTCCGTCAGGCCTTCAGGAGTTCCGGTGATCCCGAAGACCTTGTTGCCGTCGGCGCCATAATAGGGTTTGGGCGTCACACTGATGTCAACTGCCGCTCCCTGGTTGAACCACCAAAAGAGCTTGGCGGCCCGGAACGAGCGGCCCCGCTCGCGCGCCAGGCGTCGGGCTGTCACGTAAACCGGTTCCGCCTGGAGCAGGGAATGGGATTGTTGCCAGAAACGGATCTCACCGGTCTCCCGGTACAGCCAGCCGTTGCCCACGATGCCATGCTCTTCGGGAGCCTTTCCGGTCAGCAGGGTCGCCTGAGCCGTGCAGGTCACGGCTGGTACGATTTCCTCCATGGGGCACGACCAACCTGCTCGAACCAGTTCCCCAAGGCGGGGCGCCCGCGCGAGCAGTCGCGGAGTCAAGCCGACGGCGTTGATCAGAACGATCGGTTGAACTTCCATGGACCCGCCCGCTTGAAACCCAGAGAATCAAGTTGGTGACCGAATCTTCAGAATAACGAGAAGGTGCGATTACATGTCCAGCCGGCTGCCGCTTCCGCCCTACACCTACGTGCCCGGTGGCCCCTGGCCACACCCGACTCGCTCTCCGCACGGGCATTCGTGGGGGCGCCAGCATGGGGCCATTGATCCGATCCTGGCAGACCAGTGGCAATCGTCGCCTGCGTACCTGCGGGGAGTCGCGTTGTTCAACGCGGGATACTACTGGGAGGCCCACGAAAGCTGGGAATCGCTCTGGCATGCGCACGGTCGCCGTGGACCGACCGCGGATCTGCTTCAGGGACTCATCAAGCTCGCGGCCGCTGGCGTGAAGGTTCGCGAGGGCCGGCCCGCCGGTGTTCGGACCCACGCCTCCAGGGCCGCCAGACTGTTCGAGAAATCGCGCCGTGAGGCAGGACGGTTCCAGCTCGGACTTGATCTGGATGAATGCGCCCGGCAAGCCCTGGACACAGCCACGAATCCGCCGACCGACTCTGCCGCGCCAGGATGCCCGGTAACATGCGTCTTTGCCTTCCAACTGAAGCCCCGCACGCCGCCTGAAATCTGAGGAAAGTTTCATGTCTTTGGAAGAACCGCAACACGGCTCCCAGCGACGCAGTGACTTCCGGATCAAGCCGGGGCACCGGGAGGGGATGGCCGGGGCGGTGTTCGTTCCTCCAGTAAACCCGTGGCGCGTCTGGCTTTGCGCTATCTTCTCGGGCCTGCTTGCCGGCGTGATTGGCTGGGTTGCCGGTGAACGAGCGAGCCGTTCGTTTCACTGGGAGGGGCGTGTTCAGGTTGAAAAAGTCAATGGGCGAGACAATCGCGAGCGCTCGCCCGCGGGGTTGCTGCTGGAGTCGCGTTACCATGCGGAGGCGAAGAACACCGCGCTTGCCATGGGCATTCTCGGGACCGTGCTTGGCCTGACGCTGGGCGCAGCAGGAGGTCTATCGCGAAGCTCGCCGCGAGCAGCGGCGGTAAGCGGATTGACTGGCTTTCTGCTGGGGGCAGCGGTCGGCACAGCCGCGCCCTTGCAGCTTGTCCCCTTGTTCTACAGGTTCGTCGGTCGGCCTCCCAACCCGGCATTTCCCTTGCTCATTCACACCGCGATGTACGCGCTCATCGGGGGCGTGGGCGGACTGGCATTCGGCCTCGGTCTGTGCGGGCCTGGTGGAGCAGCCAAGGGGTTGCCAGCCGGCGCCATGGGAGCGATTCTTGGAGCAATAATCTATAATGTTGTGCACACAATCATGTTTCCGCTAGAGTGGGATCTCTCTCCCATGCCCGGCAAGGGCGTGTCTCGCCTGCTTGCCCATCTTTGTGTGGTGCTCTCGTCGATTGCCTGTGTCGTCCTCGCCACGGCCGAGCGCGTGCCAACCCTCCGACGCGGCAAGGTCCTCCCCGAGGAAGAGAGCTGAGCATGCTGGCCGGGCCTCGTCGAGGCCCGACGCCGGGCCAGTGCCGGGGCTGGCAATGCGCACGGTGGTTGTGCTTGACGCCGTCGGTCAGTCCTCCCGCGCCGCCGGGGCCGATTAGTTGGTGGGGAACTCGCATCAACCAGGCTGCGGGATTACCGCGTCGCCTGGGTGCGGCTCTTGGCGGCGCGGATGGCGGCGGCAAGCACCTGGTCGAGCCTGGGGTCGCCGGCGATGGCTTCGTCGAGCGGAGCGTCATCCGCGCCGTCGGCCGCGGGCTTGGCGGCAATGCGTGTCTTGACCGGCACGTCGGGAGTGACTCCTTGCTCACTGTAGGGCCGGTTCCGCGGCGAGTAGAACTTGGCGGTGGTGAGTTTCAGGCCGGCTGGGGCCGAGTGCAGTGAGAAGATGCTTTGTACCGATCCCTTACCGTAGGTTCGCTCACCGATCACGGTCGCACGGTGATGGTCCTGAAGTGCTCCGGCGAGGATTTCACTGGCACTGGCGCTGTCATGGTCCACCAGAAGATACATCGGCATTCTCCAGCGGGCCCGTCCGCTGGCCCGCAAGACCTGGCTTTGTCCAGAGGCTCGACCGCGGGTCGAGACGATGACACCCTCGTCGATGAACCGTCCGGCAATTTCCACAGCCACGTTGAGCAGCCCGCCCGGATTGCCCCGGAGGTCGAGGACCAATGTCCTCATGCCCAGCGCCTGGAGGCCCGAAATGGCCTGATCGAGCTCCTCGGTAGAGGTCTTCTGGAACCCCGCAAGCTGGATGTAGCCGATGCCCTCGGCGGGTTCGACGATCTTGGCGCGGGTGATGCTCTCGACATCGACATGGCGGCGGATCAGCCGGACGTCGCGGCGATCGCCGTCGCGCTTGAGGATCTCCAGGTCGATGCTCGTGCCCTCTGCCCCCTGAAGTCGATTGGCGGCCTCATCGAGGCTCAGGCCCTTCACGACCTGGCCCGCGACCTTGACGATCCGGTCGCCGGTGACGATCCCTGCTTCCCAGGCCGGGCCGCCGCGGATCACGCCGACCAAGCGTAACCCTTGTGGATCATTCTTGAGCTCGATTCCCAGGCCGACGAAGTTGCCGTCGATCATGGCATACAGGTCCTCGAGCTTGTCCGGCGTGAGGTAGCTGGTGAAGTCATCCAGGGCATCGCAGGCGCCGCAGGTGAACTCGAGCAGCACGGGGGTCGGCGGCAGCTCGATGACCCGGCGGGCAAGTTCGCAGGCGGACAGGGCAATCTCGATCACCGCGGTTCGGTCGGCGACCGCGAGCTGGCCCCTCATTTTCCGAAGTTGCTCGCGCAGCCAGGTGACGCGTTCCGGAGCGGCAGCGGCCACGTTCGTGCTCAAGAACAAGGGGTCGCGCAGGGCCACCTCTAGGTTGTCGAGCCCATGGCGAACCAGCGGCTCCAGGGGGACGGGATCGACATAGTGCATCTGGATCCGGTCCAGGACCTCGGAGTACACGTCGATCGCCTGTTCCCGTGAAAGCCGCAGGAGAACACCGCGAAAGCTCGCATCCTGGTATCGCCGGATCAGCTTGAAGTGCAACTCGCAGAGCCGGAGCCGACGACTGTACTCGGTTCGGCTAGGCCAGCGCTCCACACCCTTCCGGTAAGTCTCGATGGCAGCCGCCCAGTTGTGCTGCCGTTCGTGGTCGAGCCCTTGCTCCATCAAGGCCTGGGGCTCGTCGGCCGACATTGTCTCGATGGTCGGCGAGGACGCCTCGGCGGGAGGATTCGAGTCAAGAGAAGTGGCCCAGGTGGTCGGGCTGGTCATCCATGCCAGCATCGCCAAGAATATCCAGGCTGCGGACCACTTAACCAGGCGCCGCATGGTCAACCATCCTCCCGCTGCGGGAGGGTGCGCTCAGGGTGTCCGAGCCTGAGATGTTCGCGTGGGGCCGTTTCAAGGAGGACGGGCGAACCGATGGCCGGTCTTCGCAGTCCGGTGTTCGTCCTGGAAGCGGAAACCCAGTTGAGCAGGAAGACTCACGTCCGCGCGCACCGCTCCATCGTTGCCGTTCGATGATGTCAAGAGCCAGAAAGCGGGCACGACGGACAGGCTGGCTCGGTTCCTCGAACCTACTCCCATCCGCATCGGTCCGGAACAGGGCGCGACCTCCGCCGTATGCCCCGTTCGTTCGGAATTATATCACACAGGGAAAGGGGTGGTGGCCAGTAAAAGTGGCGAGTGGCGAGTTGTGAATGGCGAGTGAATCTGCCGCACGCCCTTGTCGTCGAAGTCGCTGGCCTCGAAGTCGTTCGAGGCCAGCAGGTCCATGTGGCACTCGTCGTAGTTTGACTTCGCCACCGGCGGGTAATAGAAGCTTCGCGCCCCATGGCCGGAAACGCCCGAGAGCAGGTAGCTGTTGTAATGGTCCTGCCCCCGCACGAAGTCTTTGTAGTGATTGACGGCGAACGGCAACCCGACTTTGTGACACACCGAACAGAACTCGGCGCTCTTGACGATCGGCTTCAAGAATGTCTTCTTGTGCATTTCGGGCTTGGCCTTCACCAGCGTCAGGTTGACCCATTTCAGGATCGGGTTCGTGCTGAAGACGAAGGGATAATGCTGGGGCTCCTCGACCGTGTAGGCGCTGTTTCCCCGGGTGTTATTGACCGTGGTGATCACGTGGCAGGCCGAGCAAGTGATGCCTGCCTGCCCCGTCGGGTTGTGCACGTCGTCGAAATTCGGGTCGTCGAACTCGCCGGAGAAGAACGGCACGGGATCATGGCAGCCCGCGCACCAGCGGGAAGCCTGGGTCGAGCCGTCGCGCTCCAGTGACACCTTGCGCGTCTCCCGCACGCTCATCAAGTAAGCCTTGTTGTTGAACGAGCTGCGGCGGTGCGCCGAGTGAAACCAGCCGTCATAGGCATCCTTGTGGCACTCGAGGCAGTACTGGTCCATCATCAGGGTCTTGGCCGGGATGAACTTGCCGTTGGCGGTGATCGCCTCGGACGGGAAAAAGTACTGCTTGCCCTCCTTCGGTCCCTTGACGCCAAATGACCTGAGATCCTGTGAGTGCAAGAGCCCCATGATCGCGACGAACCCGACCACCGAAATCGCCAACCGCCGCGTCCATTCGTCGCGGACACCTTTTCAGTCGGCGGTTGAGCCATCAGGATGGTAGCATTTCTGTGAAGCAGATCAACTAACAAAGCAACAAAAGGAACAGGGGAGATCTTTCATGACTGCCATACTCATTTTGGGGTTATTCACGGTGTTTCAGGAATCGGGCAGCCCGCCGGTCGCGGCCGACACCGGGATGATCCACGGCGTTCTGGTCGATACCAAAGCGAGGGGAAGTCGCCTTCACGGCTGCTCGCTTTTTTGAACCTTGGACGGGTCCTGAACGTATCACTCTGAGTTCAGGACCGACCTGTTTCATTCCACGACTGCCGCTCCAACGAATGTTCCCGCCTGAGTGCATGCCGACGCTGGGAGGATGAACCTTTGTTCGCTGGACCAATCATTGCCCGGGAGCTGGTGACCACGCCCCGCCCCTGGCGCTATTACCTGTGGCGCGCATCGTTTTCTTGTGCTCTTTTCATTCTGCTCTGGACCGCCTGGCAGTCGATCATCGGCTGGCAAGACGTGCGCGAGCTGGGCGTGCTGGCGCGGTTTGGTAGCGTGCTCTACGTCATGTTCGCATTACTCCAGCTCACGCTCATGCTTTTTTTCGCCCCGCTTTCCAGCGCAGCCGCGGTCGCTTACGAAAAGGATCGCCGCACCTTCAACCTCTTGCTCATGACCAGCCTGAGCGACACGGAGATCGTCGTGGGCAAGCTGGTTGCCGGCCTGTGGAACATCCTGATCATCCTGGGTGCAAGCGTTGGTCTGCTCTCGCTCTGCGCCCTCTTGGGCGGCATCTCGTTCGGGCAGGTTGCCAACCTGTTCGCGGTGACGGCGGCCTCGGGCGTGGCGGGCGGCGCGATGGGATTACTGATCGCCCTCTGGCGAGACCGAACCTTCCAGTCGATCTCGCTGACCATCCTGATGGTCGTCTTTTCGGTTACCGGCGTCGAGCTCTTCGCTGTGGCCTTTCCCACTTTGGAGTTCATGGGCGTTCCTCTGAAAGAGGTGCTCAATCCCTACCGCGCGATGATCGCGCTTCTGTACCCTCGGGCAGACCAGATCACGGGAGTCGTGCGGGCCTCGAGCCTCGTCTACATCGGCGTCCGCTTGACCTTCGCCGCACTGATCGTGGCAGTCGGCACCTGGAAGCTGCGGACCTGGAACCCAGGGCGAAGCGAGCCGCGCGAGCAGGGCGACGAGGCCGAGGCCGAGGTCGAGGTGGTCGAGACCAAGGTCGAGGTCAGGAGATCCCCAGCTTACGCCGAGCTCCCAGTCGCCGCTGGCGCGGCCGCGCCCGCGACGGCGACGGCAACCATGGCCCCGCTTGCTCGCGGCGGCCAGCCGATGCCCCGTTCCGCTCATGGCCATGACGGCTCGCTGCGGGAAACCGGAGACGGCGGCGCTCCGTTCGATGAATCGTCGGGCTCGACCACGGGTTTGCATGTCCCGCGCCGGACGCACAGGCGCGTGGCCGCCCTGCCGGGGCCCCACCGCCGGCCCTGGGCCAACCCGATCCTCTGGCGTGAGCTCATGACCCGGGCCTACGGAACCAAGCCGCTGATCATCAAAGGATGTTATGCTCTGCTGTTTGCCCTCGGCACCGGGTTCTTCCTCAACCTGGCCCGGGGTA
The DNA here is from genome assembly GCA_019237095.1 of Planctomycetaceae bacterium. Lineage (GTDB taxonomy): Bacteria > Planctomycetota > Planctomycetia > Isosphaerales > Isosphaeraceae > Aquisphaera. Next base: position 122 of record JAFAHT010000343.1, on the reverse strand, counting down.
TGGAAAACCCCTTGCGCAGCATGTTGTGCTTGATCCCAGTCGGCCTGGCCATCCTCAGCCTGGTCTTGATCAATGCCCAGGGCGTGACGGCACTGACGAGCGAGCGTGACACCGGTGCGCTC
>JAFAHT010000267.1 GCA_019237095.1 Planctomycetaceae bacterium | reverse complement strand
GAGGTCCGGGGGGCGCGCCGGAAGGAACCGTCGATCCACCCGCTGCCGATCCCGGACGCGATGCGGGGAGGCTGGCAGGTGGAGGACGACTTCATCGCGGCGATCCGGGGAGAGCGTCCGGTCACCCACACGGATTTCCGCACGGGGGTCCGGTACATGCAATTCACCGAGGGCGTCGCCCGCAGCTCAAGGCACCAGATACCCGTCAGCCTGCCCCTCCGCGAATTCTCCAACCCCAGCCTCTGATTCCGGCCCGGCGCTCGTATTGAAAGGAATACGGAAAGCCTTTAAGATACGGAAAGTCGATGAATGCGATCCCGCCCATCCTGGGGAATGGTGTAACGGTAGCACGACTGACTCTGGATCAGTTAGTCTAGGTTCGAATCCTAGTTCCCCAGCTTGACCCAAGTCGCGAAGTGAAGAGGAGTTGCGGCAAAAGCTGCGGCTCCTCTTTCCCGTTACAGGGGAAAAACAGGGGAAGACATTGGGTTCATGTTGCATTCGCGTCGCTGGCCTCCACACATACGATTCTGTGGAGGAAATGACGCATGGCTTCGCTGGAAAAACGGTACGACGGCCGATACCGCATCGTCTTCTGCTGGCAGGGGGAACGCCGCTACCATTCGCTCGGCAAAATGCCCGAGCGGGAGGCTCGGTCCTGTCTCGATCGGCTCGAGGAGAGCCTGCGCTTCGTCGACCGTGGGCTGCTGGAAGTCCGCCGGACGCTGACCTCGGCCGGTTTCTCGTTTCCGGCGGAAAGCTGAACGGAAAACCCGTTGAAAACTGAAGAAGCTCTACCCGTCAATCGAAGGTTGACGGCACACCAGCCTCAGTCTCTGGCGGTTCTCGGGTGCTGTCAAGGCCGTAGAGGCAAGGGAAATGCGGAGCAACCGACTGATGTCCTCCGGAGGTTCGAAACGTGAGCTCAGTGATTAGCTCGGAAGAGGGCGAGCTCCTCATAAGGATGGTTGACTGACCAGATCAGGAATGGTCAAACCGATGCCCGGGAGCTTTCTTCGTTCCACATGGCCTTGACATGCCCGAAAAGATGCGCTATTTGTGCCGGCTATCAAAGATGAATTCCGGATAGGAAAGCAGAGGCACTGAGAAATGCCAGGCTTGCCATGGATGGCTGAGACGAGGCGCACTATCCGCTTGGTGACCGGTGCGATGGTCATAACCATGCTGCCGTTCATGAGCCAGGCACGAGCGGGCGAGGATAAGGTCTGCCGGTCCGCCGTCAGCAATCGACCCGCGCAGGCAGGACCGATTTATCTACATCGCGTGGTCATGCGGTACGAACTGGGAGAAGGCCCGCGGTCGTACTGGTTGTTCGAGCCAGCCGAGCCGAAACCGGAACGCGCCCCGGTCGTTGTGTTCTTCCATGGTTGGTTCGCCGTCAATCCGGCCTTCTATGGAGCATGGATCGATCATCTCGTTCGTTCTGGTCGTACCGTGGTCTTCCCACGCTATCAAAACGACGTGGACACACTCCCCAGGGAGTTCTTGCCCAACGCGATTGCCGCGACCCGAGACGCTCTCGGCGTGCTGGAAACCGGCGCGAAGCACGTTCGGCCAGATCTTGAACGTGTCGCCTTCATCGGCCATTCGGCGGGAGGCAACCTGGCCGCCCAGATTGCCGCGGTCGCCTCTGACCCCCACTCGGGACTGCCTCAACCCAAGCTCGTTGCCGCGCTCATGCCCGGCGAGGTGTTCCCCTCGCGGGAACCGAGCCTCGACCGAATTCCCGCATCAACCCTTCTGCTCGTGGCCGTTGGCGAGGACGACCTTCTGGTGGGAGACCTGCGCGGACGGCAGATCTTCGCCCAGGCCGGCGCAATTCCCCGGTCGAGAAAACGATTCCTGCTGTTTCGTTCGGATCGCCACGGTTTTCCCCCTCTCATCGCCGAGCACACCGCGCCGACCGGGGTCAACCGCCGTCTCGACACCGGCGAGGGGGTCTTCCGCGTCTTTCAGATGAGCTTGGGCGAAGTGAACGCGCTGGATCGTGCCGGCTTCTGGCGGATCGCCGATGTGGCCGTCGAGACGGCTTTCGCGGGCAGTACCTTCGATGAGGCCATTCGCGACGAAGAACGCTTCACGCACCTCGGCTTCTGGAGCGACGGCCGCAAAGTGAACCCACCACTCATCAGCGACAACCTTTCCTCCATCCCCCGCGTCAACTTTCCCAACGGCATCCGTGTCATCCCCTGGGACGGAACGGTCAAGGTGAATGAGGCTGCGAAGATTGAGACCGACGTACGGATCAAGTGAGAGGCGGAGCCGAAGGCAACGCGAGAGAACAGCGAGCCTGGGTTCTCTCGCCCGACCTGCCAGACCCTGAAGCTTGCGCCTTCCTCGTGGACTCTGAAGGATGAGGCAACCGGCCACAAGGTGACGGTTAGGCAAGAAGACCATGCGCCGGCAGGGTTGCATCCGACGCATCTTTCTTGGTTTGCCAGGTACGACCTCGGCCACTTCGGGACCGGGCATGTTGGGCTCATTCCGACCGACGATCGATCCGATACGAAGGAGGAACCATCACGTGGGGCCACGGGGGCTGGGGAGACCATGCCAAAGACGGACAAGAGCCAGGCAGCGGAATCCATCGCCCCCTCTCCACCAGCGCAGGCGGCTGCATCCGCAGGGACGATCGTACGAGGGCGGCTCCAGGAGCCGACGAACGCTCTCGAAGACCAGAGCGGTCGCGAGGAGCTCGAGGCCTTGCGGCGTCAAGTCATCGCCTTGCAGCAGATCAGCAATCTCGGAGTTCTGGCGGGTGGCGTTTTTCACGAGCTGAACAACACGCTGACACCGATCATCAACTACGCCAAGCTCGGCCTGCGCAATCCCGATCCGGCCTATCGCGAGCGAGCCTTGACCCGGATCCTCGACGCCGGCCAGCGAGCCGCGGCCATCACGGGTGGAATGCTCGGCCTGTCGCGACCCGGGCGCGACCCCAATCATCGCCTGCCGGTCGATCTCAGTCGGCTCGTGAAAGAAGTGGTCCTGCTGATCAACAAGGACCTGGCGCGGAACAAGGTCCGGCTTGAGGTCCAGCTCATGGGGCGGCCGTTCGCGCGGGTGAACCCCGCCCAGATCCAGCAGGTTCTGATCAACCTGCTGATCAACGCTCGCCAGGCGATGCCCGAGGGCGGCGTGGTGAATCTAAGGCTGACTGCCGATGCCACGGGTCGGCTTGCCGAGCTGAACGTGATCGATCACGGCATCGGCATCGCGCCAGGGAACCTGAGGCGCATCTTCGAACCTTTCTTCTCGACCAAGACCGGCCCCGACGCCTCGGGCCTGGGCGGCACCGGCCTCGGCCTGTCGGTTTGCCGCGATATCGTCGAGGCCCACCACGGCCGCCTGCGTGCCGAGAGCCGCCTGGGCCAGGGCTCGACGTTCACGCTTCTGCTTCCCACCTGCCCTGCCCCCGCCGAAGCCGCCGCGCGGCCCGGAGCGGCGTGAGGGATCAACAGCTCTTCGCCCCGCGCGGCGGCCGCGGCACACGCGACGGCCAGCGAAACTCCCAAGAGCGCATTTGGCGCCCAGGTGGCCTTTGTTCGGCGTACCGTCGATCGCCAGCAGCTCAGATCAGGGTTTCCAGCAAGAGCCTGAGCTTGCGGATCTCGACCTCGCGTTCAAAGGGGTTGTCTGGGCGGTCGATGATGGCGACTGTGAGCGCGCGATTGTAGCCATAGCGCTGAAGCTGCGTGACGATCCGGGCGTATTCGATCAGGCCCTGGCCGACGCGAACCTGGAACTCGCCGGGTTTATTGCCGGTGTCACGCAGATGGACGTTCTGCACATGAGGATAGACCAGATCGAACTCGACTTCCTTGTGAGAACCTTGGAGGCCATAACTGGGGTCGAGCGTGAGGCCCAGCCCGGGGACGGCCATGCAAAGCTCGACCGCGATCTGAGGATCGCCGGCAAGCGTTCCGGAGTCCGTCACGAGAGTCGGCACAAGGCCGTCCCGCATGGCGGTGTCCACCAGCGACGAGAGTCGCTTGATCTCCTGTTCCAGCGGCGTTCCCAGCGGCGCGGAAGGCATGGTGAGCACGGCGACACCGAGCGCCTTGGCGAACCGGCAGTGCGCATCGAACCGGCGGCGCACCGCCTGGTCGTTCCAATTGACCGGGCCGAAATCGAGATGGATCGAGGAAGGCGTCAGGCTCGGCCCCCTGCGAACCTGTTGCAGGGCGGCCTCGAAGTCGTCGCCCACCAGGGTTGGGCGGAGGTGCTGGCCATCCTCGACGATCGCCAGCTCAAACTTGTCAAACTCCAGTTCGGCGATCAGGCGAAGGGCCCTCTCCAGCGGCTCCCTCGCAAAGCAGAGTGTGCTGCAAGCGACGAACACCGACTCCTCCTCTCCTACCCTACCCTGTTCTCCGCTCCCTGGGGCTATCCGGACCACGACCGTCAGCGCTCGTGCTCGACCAGTCATGATCCATACCACGGGCGAGAATTCGATCCTCCTGACCCCGTGGGCCGATCTTACCGCACCGTGCGACCAGGCGAAAGGGCAGAAGCCGCGGCTGGTCCCGACCGCGAGGATCCCGACGTCTCTGATAGTTCCGCGGGCCGGTTTTGCCGGCTGACGGCCAGGATGCCGGGATGACGAGCCCAGTGCGAGCCGGCCAAGCGGGCGAACTCGCCATAGCGCTGCGTGCGATAGGCCTGTAACGCAGCCAGAAGCGTTCGCTGGGCATTGAGGCGCACTGCCTTGGGAACGGCCTCCCCGACCACGTGGACATCATCGATCCAGAGCGTCCCAGGCGTCAACATCTCAAACCTTAGCCGCGCCGAGTCCAGGCCACCCGCCGGCAGATCGACGGCGCGCACGGCCCTGAGCTCCCAGGCCGAGGACACCTTGAACTCAGAGCGGCGGAGGTAAGGCAGACCGCCGACCTCGCCCTGGATCCAGAGCCGGACCTGACTGTCTTGCGGCTCGGTTCGGAAGTACGCCTGGATGATCACGCTCGACGCACTGTTGGGCACAAAGCTCCCACTGGACACGGATACAGGCACGACGGGGGCAGTGAGCTTCAGGCTGCCTTGACCCGAGTGGGGATTGGAGGCGTCGATCGCGATCGAGCAATCCTTCTCTCCCTCGAGCTTCCAGCCCCCGGGTAACTGCCCCGAGGCCGACGACGCGGCCGGGTCTCCCGGCGTGTTGTGAGCCGGTTGAACCGGCGCCAACGGCTCAGACTCGAAACCCGGGTTGGGCGGCTCTCCGATTCCGCTGCCCGAGCCGCGATTGAGCCGGGCGAGCTGGTTTGACAGCTCGTGATACCGCGCTTCCATGCTGGTCAGAACGGCGTCCGAGGGATAAGGAGTGATGTCCGAGAACCGTGCCTTGGCTGCCCCGACCCGAATTGCGGAGACACCATAGGGGAGCAAATCGATCACAAGCTGACGCCCTCCGGTGGCGGCCTGGGGAACGAGGCGGAGGTTGCGTCCAAGATCCTCGACACTTGCCGGGGACGGGGCATCCAGCAGGCCAGCCAGCCGGATCGGGTAAGGCGTGTCGTTGGCAATCTCGAGGAAGGTTTGCGTCTGGTCGCTGAGGGCCCGAACGGCGATTCCGTAGTCTTTCTGGTCTCCACTTGCAACCGACGGTTGAGCCTGCCAGGCGGGGAGGGCGCGGAGAACCGAGGCGAATTTCCGCAATCGCTCCTCATGTCCGGCAATGGCCGGGACCGCCAGGATCACCCACTGGGCATCGAGCGCCGCCAAGGCGTGGCCCAGCGGCTCGTCCACCGTAAGTCCATCGCCCAGAGGAACGGCCGATAGGGCCAGGCCGCCACCGACCTTGTCCGCGGACCCGCGTCTGGTGTCGGCGAGTTCGTGCTTGCCCGCTTCCGCGGCGCGATCGGTTTCCGCGGCGCCATCAGCGCCACCCTCGCCCGCGGGTGCCCTGGACCCGGGCTCCGGGGTGGGATCCACCGGTTCGGGGTCGATTGTCAGAAGCATGCCGCGATGAGGGCGACTTGCGATCTTGGCGTCCAGGTCGGGGCTGGTGGCCAGGTCGTGCGCCAGAGGATCGGTCGAGAGCTCAACTCCCCGCAGCACGATCGGCACATTCGGGCCCGTGGGCCAGGCCTGGAGATCCAGACCCACGCTCCGCCAGGCCTGGCTAGGGGCCAGCCCGGCCAGATCGACGCGTCGTGCTTCGGTTCCCGCGGCGCCGCCATGCAGAACCGGTGTCGAAAGTGCCAGCACCGTGCCGGGCGCTGCGGCCCGCGCCGCATCGTCAAGCTCGCTGTAGAGGGCCGCAATGGCGCGCGAGCGCCACATCAGCCAGGGCATCCGCCCGACGCCGGAAAGGTATTTCGAGCGGGTGGCGAAGCGGTTCGGGTCGGCTGTTCCCAGGCCGGGGATTTCACCCGCGGTTTCCGGGCCAAACGTGTCATGGACGAACCGCGCGAACGTGTCGTCATCCAACCCCGTATCGGGGTTTCCCAGCAAGGTCGGTCCGGAACCGAGCTGCAGCAAGATTCCGGAAAACGTTGTACCGCCCTGACGCGGAGCCAGGGCCTGCTTCACCCTGCGTTTGAGCGCCTCACGGACGGCGGGATGCAGGGGATGATAACACGGCCCATCGGCCTGGCCCTGCCGGTCAACCCGAACCAGTCCCTGCCGCAATGCGTCGGCCGAGTCAGGCGGTGGCAGACTGGGTAGCCCCCCTTGGCCTTCCAGGTTCAATTCGAGCCACGCGCTATTGCCCTGGCGGTGCAGTAATCGGAGCACCACATCGAGCTGATCGGGACCCGTCGAGTTCTCTTCGGCCTGGCCCTTGAGGCCGCGACGACCAGGGCGCTCGGAGAGCCGCTCGGGCAGAACGACCAGGGACGCGCTGCAGAATGACACATAACTCGCGAGGTTTCGCGCAATTTCCAGGTTGTCTGTCAAGCCGGCTTCACCTGCGCCGCCAAACCGATCGAGCGGGTGCGAGCCCGTCAGGTACAGCCCCATCGTCCGCGTGGCGGGAGTTTTCGGCAACCGAACCGGAGGCGATGCAGGCACCTTATCCAGCTCGACCAGCTTCACGCTTCCCAGGCGAACCGAGCCCGAGGAGTTGCGATTCAGGAGCAAGAGCTGCGGTTCCGAGGAATCAGGCCAGACCAGCCAAGAGAACGAGGCCGGCGGACTGTCCTTGAGAATGGGGGGGCCCGAGACACAGGCGTCAAACAGAACCCTGGGGCTCTTGCCTCCCTCACCAGGATCGACAAGCGCCACACCGAGAGCCGATGGGTCGCCGCCGGCGACCGTCACCGTCAGCCGATGGGGTTGGTCGGGATGGAAGACGCGCAGGCCGACGGCCGACCACGCCAGTCCGGAATCATCGGCCGGACCAAGGTTGGACACTTCGGCCGGCGTGCGACCGATCAAGTTTCTCAGACGGTCGCGCTCGCGCTCCTTCCGCCCCGCATCGAGGAACGCTTCGGCGGGCAACCCCCAGAGGGTCCCGCCCGGCTTCAACACCGGAGATCGACCCCAGGCAGAGACGCGCGCACTCCGAATTCGATTCAGGTCAAGCGAGTCAACCTCGGTCTCGCGGTCCGGGCTGTCCACCGCGGCCGCGAACGAGGTCTGCGGAGCCCCTCCATTCGGCGAGACTACGGCCAGAACCACGCGTCTGGTCGCCGAATTCGCTACGGGCGATGCCTTGCGGCGCCGGATCAGACGGCCCAGCCGCGTGCCGCTACTGTCGCGAGCCCCAGCAGGTTCCCAGGCCGCGTGAATCTCCAAGACATAGCTGCCCTCCACTCCAGGCGACGGCACCGTCAGGATCCGGGGCGGAGGGTCGAGCCGATTGGCCGGAACCTGTTCGCGCTGGTCATATCGCCAGAGTGCCTCGTCGCCCCCAATCGGTCTGAGGACCGCTGTTGTCCGGACCATCACTTCGGCCGACTCGGGCGAGACGATGTTGTACTTGACGACCACAGGCACGGCCACCGAGGGCGCCACCATTCCGTCCTCGGCCCCCCGGTCCAGATCCACGATCAGCGAGTCCCAAGGCAACCGCTCGACGCTGACGGTCAATGGGGACTGGGGCGGAGTATGCTGAGGCCGTTCCAGGATCGCAAGGACCGGGATCCGCACCAGGTTCTCTCCACGATGCACGAGAAGATCCGCGCCGGCGCTCACCTCGAGCCGGGCACGCACGCGCCCCGCGCCGCCGGGTCCGAGATGCCAGTTGCCGTCCGCACTCTGGCCTGGTCGGATCGCATCCTGAGCCGAAGATTCGGGGGGCCAGGAGATGACCTCCGTCACCATGCCTTCGGTCATTCCCAGAGTCAGCTCGGGCGCGGACACCGTCTTTGCTCCAGGAGCTTCCCGCACCTCGGCGCCAGGCGTCGTCCAGCTCAGCTCGACCGTGATACCGACCAGATCCTCCGATCCCGCCGGTTTCCCTTTCTCGTAGCGCGCGGCCCGGACGATGGTCCCGGCAAGGAACACGACCAACACCAGCAGGACCTCGCGCCGTCCCTTGCGCATGAGCCCCCAAACACCTTTCCGCTTCGAGCGGGTCGCACCCAATTGCGCCGACCGGCATCCTTGCCGGATCGACCAATCCACATCCATACCCTGCCGATCCATCCAGCCCGGACACGCAGATGGGCGTCGGGGCCGCAGAGAAGAAGTGATCCACAGTCCGTCATCGGCAGGATAGGCGCCTCACTTCACTCGAATCCAGAAAATCCGGCAAGATCGACATGGTCCACGCAATCGGATTGGTCGACATTGCAATCCGTCTGCCATGCCTGTGTGGACGAGGCGGAATTAGGTTCGATTGCCGTCGAGACGCCCGACACAGCCTGATGTTACTGCCTGGTGATCAGGGAGTTAGGACTGAGACGACATCCCGCCAGTTAATCGCAAGATCCACTTGGGCAAGCGACTCTGTCGCGAAGCAAGAGCAAAGCAAGGCCGAAGCAGGCTCACCGATATCTGCGACGTCACCACTGCGGGGCGGTTTCGTTTCAGTCCCAGAAGCGCGGAGTTCCAGCAGCCAGAAACGGTCCGAGCGCGGACGGGAAGTGCTGGCAACGCGTTGAGTTGGGTACCCATGGACTGAACAGATGGACCGTAAAATGTTGAGATTTGTTGAGAAAACGCGGAATTCCCACAGACGGTGAACCGTCGGGGGCCGCCGTCGCTGCCGCGCGCCGAGCCGGGTCTCCATGGACTGAACAGATGGACCGTAAAATGTTGAGATTTGTTGAGAAAACGCGGAATTCGCACAGACCAAACGCCCCCAGCGCGGACAGAAGTGTTGTCATCAGTGCGTGGAGAGGAATCGAAGCCCGTCGCCCACCCCTGCCGGGGGCCCGGTGGCCAAGCCGGAGATCGCCAGCAGCGGCAGGGTCACCCCCCTTTCTGGCGCCCGGGAAACGTGGTTGGCCCTCAACGTCAGTGGGGCGTGGGGCGTGACGACCCGCTCTGCCAACCGCGCAGGTGACGAGAGTTGGGTGGCTGGGATCGAGCTGGCAAGAGCCAGCGCGCCCCCAGCGGGGCGGCCTCGGATCTGGGGGCGTTGCCCTTCGGGCGTCGACCCCAGCCACCCCTGAGCTGGAACCCGCTTTTGAACCATGCCGACTCTCGCCGGACGCGACTCTAGACCTAATTGCTTACTTAAAAATGAGTTGCGCCGTTATGAGCCACGTAGCAGATTCCCCAAAAAACTGCCATTTCGAGCCCATTTCAGGGCGTTTTACCCCCATCCGGCCCAGAAATCAGCGCTAAGAGCGGAAGTGGCGGCCCACTTCTTGGCACCCGGGAAACGTGGGTGGTCCCCCCTGGCCACTCTTCTCCCGTCTCACGCCCCACGCTTCCCGCCCCACGCCGTGACCAGCGGGGTCAGGTCGTGCGCGAACCCTCCCCCGATGGCTACTGCCCGCCACCGACCGCTGTTATGGTCGAAGCCCGTTCTTGTTGGTTACAGTCATTGGTCCGGCGTGGTAGCATGTTTGAGTCTGATGAGGCGTACCGGGACCGCCGTCCCTGGAGTCAAATCATCTCGCCGGTGGCGAACGAGGTCGAGCATGAGCACCCTACCCGAATCACCCCCGCCCATCGTCCCGCTGCCGGAGGCGAGCCACGACGGTCATCCGGCGGAGCCCCGCTTTCCGCTCAAGGACTTCCAGACACGGTTCCTCCACCCGTTCTTCTTTGATCAACACGAGGTCAAGAGGGCCACGGCGGCGCTGGAAAGCGCAACGCTGGCGGACAGGGCCGGGGTCTGGAAGTGCTCCGACCCGAAAGAGGCGTACAAGGAAGAGGTGCTCGACCACGTGGTCGAGTTCCTCTTCTCGACCGGCCACTCGGCGGGGTGCGGCTACCTCAAGGTCTCCGACGCCGCCACCCAGTCATGGTTTCAAGGAGCCACGGTCCTGCTGGGCGATGGACGTGCCCTCCCGGTCGGTCTCGTCCCCGGTCTGCGGATCGAGTTATTTCTCTCGCCGTACGGGGTTGGTATCCTCTCCGTCGCCCTGACGCCGACCCACCGGCGGCCCACGCTCCTCGACCCTTCCGAGGCCGTCGAGTTCAACTACCGCCTGGCCCAACTCCAGCCCTGGTCGACCGCCAAGATCCGGCTGCCTCACTCCGGCGATTCCCCCGAGTCCCTGGCCCGGCTCACCGAGGCGGACCGGGTGAAGATCCTCCCGACCCCGCCCGCCGATGCACCCTTGGCTGAGCGGCTCGGCAAGCGTGGCGGCACCTTCACACTCGCCGAGTTGGTCGAGG
>JAFAHT010000083.1 GCA_019237095.1 Planctomycetaceae bacterium | reverse complement strand
CCGGGGTCGTACCGGAGGAACTTCTGCCAGAGGCAGTAGGCCACCGGTGCCAGGGCCATCGGCGTGCCCGGGTGGCCCGAGTTGGCCGCCTGGACGGCATCGATCGACAGCGTCCGGATGGTGTTGATGCACCTCAGGTCGAGGTTGTCCTGGGCGGTGAGGGTCGCGGGCATGGCACGGATTCTCCCGGTTCGCGGGGACGCGGGTGATGCGCTCGAGGGCGCCGGGTCCTCGGGGAGCATCGATGACACGCGTCAGACGGGTCGAATTTCTCTCGGGGATATGCACGACGTTCCTGCCATTTGCATCGCCGAGCATGAGGGATGGAGAGGCTCTTGTCAAAGGATTTCCGGCCGCAATTTCACGGACCCCCGGACGCCGCCGGCCGACCGGCGTCGGGGGCCGCCGGCCGATCCGCCGGGTGCCTGTCCCTCCGGGGCGGGACGACTCGGTATGATCCGATCGGGTTCGTCCCAGATCGGTCCCGCCGGTGCTTGACGGGGTTCCTTCGTGGTCGGCTGGCTCTTGCTGGTGGAACCGCTGAGGATCACGGAAGATCGCTGGCCTGAAACACGCCTTGCCTAGTGCCGCCAAGCGTCACGCTCGGACACTTCACCCCATGCCCCACCTTGGGACGATTCCCCCCAAGGAAGCGACGGGCGTCGCGGTCACGACCAAGGGCTTCGAGCAGAACGATTCCGCGCTCTACCTCAAGAATCGAGCCGGTGTTCTCGGTGCTGATGAATGCATCGCGTCGACCTGGCCTGGCCGGTACGGACCTGGCCGAGGCGCAATGCCAGACGATCCGGTTGAAGCCGTTGAAGATCGGCGCCTTGGTGCGGGTGACGGTGCGGAAGGTGTGGGTGAGCCTGGCGAGCAGTTGTCCGTACGCCGCGGTCTTCCAGCAGGTGCAGGCGACCCTGGCGCGGTTGTCGCCGCTGATCCTGCGGTGCTGACCTGAAGAGGCGTGCCCCATCCTTGGGGGAGCGAGGGCCTCGGGGACGAGGCCCGATGTTCGGGGTGCGCTCCGAGCAGGCACCGAGGCCCTCAGGATGAGGAGAAACAAGGGTCCGACGAGGCTGAGAAGGGCCGAAGCAGGAGCGAGGAGGTCCTCGGGACCTGCTCGGAGGGTCGGTAGTGAGGGAAGAGCCTTCAATCGCGCGAGCGATCGACCTCCGAAAGAATAGGGTGAGAAATGCGGGCTAGGGAGGTCTGAGGATTGACAGGGAGAAGACTCCAATGGAAGCGGGGGATGCGATGGAGAATGGGTTCCAAGAAGGCGAGGAGACACCGGCAGTCTCGAGGACGCCTTGGTGTCGGCAAGATCTTCCCGATTGGGAGGAGATTTGGGCCGCTTGCTGGCAACGCATCCGCACATGGAGAGTTCCACCGCGCTGGTCAGCCGGCGATTGGAGTGAGGAATTGCAGGCGCAGGGCGCGGCCGCAGCGTGGCAGGCACTTGATAACTACGACGCGACACGAGGGGTTCCGTTGAGAGTGTATGTCCATCAGAGGGTCTTAGCCAGCGCGTTGACTCGCTCCCGGCAAGAATGGTCGTATGCCCTGCGCTTCGCTTTCGAAATCAGTGCCAATGACAGTAGGGACGCAATAGAGGAAGATGAATCCCTCAATGCGACGGCGTTCGAAGCGTTGCATCAGGGGCTGGCCAATTTGGCGGAGCAAGATCGCCGCCTCATCGAGCTCCTGTTCTGGGATGGGCATACGGAGGCCGAAGTCGCTGAAATGATGGGGATCAGCCAGCCGGCGGTCAGCAAGCGCAAATGGGCCTTACTACGAGTATTGCGCTCTCGGCTCGGCCCATCAGATAAAAATGACTGAACGGTGGTTATAACCCGCTTTCAGCACATCTCGCGCGAATTTCTTGACCTAAGTTTGGAGAACAAGAGACATACGCAAAATAATCCGGCTCATGGGATTAGATCGGTGACAGCCTGCCCATCAAGTCACTCAACCGGCTTGTTTACAAGGAGTTGAGTCGGCACCAAGGTCCGGCCCTTTACCGATTTGAGCCCATGAGCTGAATTGTTTGCCGTGGGATGACCGGCTCATCTTGGTTGACACTCCCACCGCTAAAGCGTGTGGGATTCTCAGTTCACCGACAACCGCCAGGCGTACCTGGTCTGACACTGTCTCCCTGAGCGTTCGGAGACCGCAGTCTCCCGTTCCCGTGTGCCCCACGGTACGGATCTGGCC
>JAFAHT010000594.1 GCA_019237095.1 Planctomycetaceae bacterium | reverse complement strand
CGGCGACACCGTGACCGCGACCGTCACGGCTCGCGAGAAGCGCCCCGATGGCCGAGCGATCGTCTTCGACTGTCACTGCGTCAACCAGCACGGCGAGGCCGTGGCCACCGGCGTCGCGGTGGTCCGCGCCCCGGCCGAGCACCTCCGGCTGCCCCGTCCGGTGTCTCCGGAGGTGGCGGTTCAGGAGCACAGTAAGTATGAGGCGCTGCTCGAGCGCTGCCGCGGACTGTCGCCGGCCCGCGCGGCTGTGGCCTATCCGTGCGATGAGACGTCGTTGGCGGCCGCCGTCGAGGCGGCCGAGGCCAAGCTCATCGAGCCCGTCTTGGTCGGGCCCCCAGGCCGGATCGCGGAGGTCGCCGCCAGTCACAGCTTAAACATTGCCGCGTTCCGAGTCGTCGAGGCCAGCGACGACCGCCAAGCGGCCGCCAGGGCGGTCGAACTGGTTCGCAAGGGCGAAGCCGAGATGCTTATCAAAGGCGCGCTGCACACCGACGTGCTGCTGCACGAGGTGGTCCAGCGAGAGACCGGCCTGCGCACCGATCAGCGGCTCAGCCACGCCTTCATCATGGACGTGCCGACGTACCACAAGGCCCTGGTGCTCACCGACTGCGCGATCAACATTTATCCGACCCTCGAGGACAAAGTCTCGATCTGCCAGAACGCGATCGACCTGGCCCACACCCTCGGGGTCGCCCTGCCCAAGGTCGCCGTCCTCTCGGCGGTCGAGACAGTCAATCCCAAGATCACGGCCACGCTGGAGGCCTCCGCCCTGTGCAAGATGGCCGACCGCGGCCAGATCACCGGCGGCCTCGTCGACGGGCCGCTGGCGATGGACAACGCGATCAGCAAGACCGCCGCGGAGGTCAAGCACATCCGGTCCGAGGTCGCTGGCGACGCCGATGTGCTCGTGGTTCCCGACCTGGAGGCCGGCAATATGCTGGTCAAGCAACTGACCTTCATGGCCAACGCGGACGCCGCAGGCATCGTCCTCGGGGCCCGCGTGCCGGTCGTCCTGACCAGCCGCGCCGACAACGTCCAGGCTCGCCTGGCCTCCTGCGCCGTCGGCCTCCTCGTGGCCCACGCCCGACGCACGGGCCTTCCGGGGGGTGCTGACATCAAGGTCCCAGACCGCAAGGGGGAGCGATGACCCAGGTGATCGTCGTCCTGAACGCCGGATCGTCGAGCGTGAAGTTCTCCGTCTTCGCGGTCGCCGGCGCGGACCTGCGGCGGCTGTACCGGGGCGAATTCGAGGGGATCGGCACCGCTCCCCACTTCTTCGTCAAGGACGCGGGGGGCGCGACTGCCGCCGACGAGACGATTTCCCCGGCCAAGGAGATGTCGCAGGAAGACGCCGTGCACCACGTCTTCGCCTGGCTCGTCTCCCACAGCGCGGGCCTGAAGGTCATGGCGGTCGGCCACCGCGTGGTCCACGGGGGGCCGGTCTACTCCGAGCCGGTCGTGGTCGACGGGCCCACGCTCGACGCCCTGACCGCCTTCGTGCCGCTCGCCCCGTTGCACCAGCCCCACAACCTCACCCCGATCCGTGTCCTGGCCCGGTCCCACCCCGGGCTGACCCAGGTCGCGTGTTTCGACACGGCGTTCCACCGGACCGCTCCCCTGGTGGCCGAGCTCTTCGCGCTGCCCCGCGAATACTTCGACGCGGGGGTGCGCCGGTACGGCTTCCACGGGTCGTCGTACGAGTACGTCACCCACGCCTTGCGGGCGCTCGACCCCGCCGCCGGGGCGGGGCGGGTGGTGATCGCGCACCTGGGCAACGGATGCAGCATGGCGGCCGTCCTGGCCGGCAAGAGCCTCGGCAACACGATGGGCTTCACCGCGATCGACGGCCTGCCGATGGGCACGCGGTGTGGCCAGATCGACCCCGGCGTCCTGTTCTACCTGATGCAGCAGCGGGGCATGGCGCTCGACGCGGTCGAGGACCTGCTCTACAACCACTCCGGCCTGAAGGGGCTCTCCGGCGTCTCCAACGACATGCGCGAGCTGCTGGCTAGCGACCACCCGGGCGCCCGGCTGGCCGTCGATTACTTCGTCTACCGCATCGGCCGCGCGCTGGGCGAGCTCGCCGCGGTCCTGAAAGGGCTGGACGCCCTGGTGTTCACCGCGGGCATCGGCGAGCACGCCGCCGAGATCCGCGCGCGGGTCTGCCGCGACGCGGCCTGGCTGGGCGTCACACTCGACGACGAGGCCAACCGCCGGGGTGGCCCCCGAATCTCCCCGGAAGGGCGTACCCCCTCGGCCTGGGTCATCCCGACCGACGAAGAACTGATGATCGCCCAGCACACCCTCCGGCTGCTCGGTGGCGTGTCGAGCCCCCGGAAGAAAGGAGACGACGCACGATGATCGCACGATTAGACCGTACTCTCGAGGGCCGCAAGGGACTGGTTGTGGGGATTGCCAACGCCCAGTCGATCGCCTACGGCTGTGCCCGGGCCTTCCGGGCACTGGGGGCCGAGCTGGCGGTCACCTTTCTCAACGACAAGGCCAGGCCCCACGTCGAGCCCCTCGCAGAGGAGCTCCAGGCCCCCATCTTCCTGCCCTGCGACGTGCAGGACGAGGCGCAGGTAGACGCCCTGTCCGCGGCGCTCCGCGAACGCTGGGGCCGGCTCGACTTCGCCCTGCACGCCGTGGCATTCGCGCCCAAGCCGGACCTACAGGCCCGGCTAACCGACTCGTCGCGCGAGGGATTCCTGACGGCGATGGACATCTCCTGCCACTCATTCATTCGGCTGGCGCGGCGCGCCGAGCCGCTGATGACCGACGGCGGGACGCTCCTGACGCTCAGCTTCGCCGGCGCCGAGAGGGTGGTCCGGAACTACGACCTGATGGGCCCGGTCAAGGCGGCGCTGGAGTGCGCGGTCCGGTACCTGGCCTACGAACTCGGCCCCAAGGGCATCCGCGTCAATGCCATCTCGCCCGGCACGATCCACACTCGAGCGGCCTCCGGACTCAAGGACTTCGACACGATGTTCCTTGAGGAGCAGCGCAAGGC
Organism: Planctomycetaceae bacterium; assembly: GCA_019237095.1. Classification (GTDB taxonomy): domain Bacteria; phylum Planctomycetota; class Planctomycetia; order Isosphaerales; family Isosphaeraceae; genus Aquisphaera. The sequence goes on along the minus strand of JAFAHT010000594.1, from coordinate 1,381 downwards.
ACCACTCGGCCGCCTGGCCGAAATCGACGACGTGGGCGCGATGGCCGCCTTCCTGACAACCCCGGCGGCACGCGCGATCACCGGAATGATCATCTACGTGGATGGCGGATATCACATCATGGGTTGACGGCACATCGATGAGGTGAGCGTTATCGTTTGAGTTCCGCGCGGCTCGCTCGCGAGGTAGTCAACCGAACTTTGGAGTGGGCACACCAAGGATTGCCATGAAAACAGCAAGGCATCTGGATGATTTGGTTGCCATGATTCCCGATGGGGCGACTCTTATGATCGGCGGATTCTTCGGAGTCGGCATACCTCATCGCCTGATCCAGGGGCTCGCCGCCGCCGGGCGCAAGGGGCTGATCATCATTGCCAACGATACCGACTATCCCGGTCGTGGCATCGGCAAGCTGATCGCGGCCCGGATGGTGAAGCGCCTGGTTGCCTCGCATATCGGGGCCAACCCAGAAACCCAGCGGCAGATGCTCGCCGGGGAACTCGAGGTCGAACTGGTACCCCAGGGGACGCTTGCCGAGCGGATCCGGGCCGGCGGTTACGGCCTGGGGGGCGTGCTCACCAAGACCGGCCTGGGCACACTCGTCGAACAGGGAAAACCCACCGTCGAGATCGACGGCGAGATCTGGCTGCTGGAAAAACCGCTCCGCGCCGACTTCGCGCTCGTCAGCGCCTGGCAAGCCGACTACCTCGGCAACCTCACGTACGAGCTCACGGCGCAGAACTTCAACCCGGTGATGGCGATGGCCGCCGGGACCGTCATCGCCGAGGCTGCGGAGATCGTCCCCGTTGGCACTATTCCGCCGGACTCGGTCCGGACGCCCGGGACCCTCGTGGATCACCTACTGGAGCGCCACGCATGACCATGTCAGCCAAGGAGACCATCGCCCGCAGGGTCGCGAAGGAGGTGCGGCCCGGCTCGCTCGTGAACCTCGGCATCGGCCTGCCGACCTTGGTGGCCGCCTACATGCCGCCGGGGGTGACCGCCTTCTTCCTCACAGAGAACGGCCTGATCGGCGTAGGTGCGCCGCCGCCCCCGGGGATGGAGAACCCGGACCTCATCGACGCCGGGAATGAATACGTCACGGCCGTCCCCGGGGCCTCCAGTCTCGACAGCACCGTGACCTTCGGCCTGATCCGGGGCGGGCACCTGGATCTGGCCGTACTCGGCGGTCTTCAGGTCGACGCGCGGGGGCGTCTGGCCAACTGGATGATCCCTGGAAAGCTGGTGCCCGGCATGGGCGGGGCCATGGACCTCGTTTCCGGCGCCCGGCGCATCATCATCGCCATGATCCACACCGCCAAAGGCGCGCCCAAGATCGTCGAGGAGTGCACGCTGCCGCTCACCTCGGTTCGCAAGGTGAGC
>JAFAHT010000326.1 GCA_019237095.1 Planctomycetaceae bacterium | reverse complement strand
TGAGCCGCTGAAGTGAACCAGCGGCCTGCTCTATTGAGCCATTGTCGCCGGGTGAACAGCAGACGGAATCACATCAATAACTGCGAATCTCGGAGTGTTTGGGGTGCGCGCGGAGATTCTTTTTGATTGCGGCTCTGCCGCGTTAGGTAGAACGCGTACCCGTAGGAGTTGAGCAACCCGAGCAGGTCGTCGGGGGTATGGCCGCTATACGCCAGCGTCGGGTGAAACTCCAGGACGAGCACAGGTGAATCGTCCCCGGAGAGCAGGTCACGGCCGCCGCGGAGCGCCGGCATCTCGGCGCCCTCAATGTCGATCTTGATCACGTCCACCCGCCCGGCGGCGTGTTCGATGACGTAACCGTCAAGAGTGACAGTGGGGACCTCCAGCGTCCGGGCGCCGGGGGAGGGGTTGACGATCGAGTTCTCACCGGGGTCGTCCGGTTGAGCGAAATGCAGCGTCGCATGGCCCGCATCATCGCTGACCGCGATTGGGTTGACGGCGACGTTCTTCAGGCCGTTCAACTCCAGATTGCGGAGAATGTGCGCGGCTAGCTCGGGCGTCGGCTCGAAGGCATGAACCCTGCCGGTCGTCCCGACCCGGTGTGATGCGACGAGCGTGAACAGACCGACGTTGGCGCCGACGTCCATTACGTTCATCCCCGGGGCGAGCAGAGCAGCGAATGCGCGGACCGTCTCGGGCTCAAACATCCCCCTGCGGATGATCTCAACCTCCACGAAGGAGAGTCCTAGTGGTCGCATGAACAGGAATGGCTCCAGCTCGACCAGCAGAGAGGGTCCCACCAGCCGCATCAGGCGGTACTTGCCTCGCTCGAACGGCGCGTGGCGCAGGTAGCCGAGGAGCACCGAACTCGCCAGCCTCATCACCGGTCTGACCCCAGGCCGCCGACTCCGTGAGCGAGGGGCTAACTTTGATGTTAACACGGTCACAATCCCCGGAGCGCTGGCCTAGTGGGCCGCGAAGAAAGTAACGCAAGAAATTCAGAGCCCATGTTTCTTAACCCACTGCCTCATCTTCTGACTCGACCACGTCCATTCGAACGGATGGGCGTACAGCCGATTGTACTCCGGCCAAGCTTGCCCCACGTAATCGATGAATTCGGCCCGACTGTGCCACGATCCTCGTTTCCAGTAGTGGTAACCGAAGGCGCCGATCAACAACTCCGCCTCGTCGAGCCACGAGGCGTGGACCGGGGTGAAGCGACTCCGCCACCAGCCGGAGTTTCCCGCCAGGTAGTCCCTCGTCTTCGCGGCCGTATGGGTCGGGTCGTTATCGTGGATAAGATAGACTCCGCGCAGGTGACGATGCCGATGTCGGAATGCCCTCAACTCCCGGACATAGTGCTCGGCGCTTTTCGCGTCGAAGCACGCCGCCTCCATCCGTCCGCTGTGAACGATCAGCAAGACCAAGATGTTGACCGTGCCGTGCCGCGTGTAATCGAACTCACGCTGCGCGATCGAGCCGGGGATCGAATGCCGGATGGGATGTCGTTCCAAGACTTGGAAGTTGGGTTTCTCATCGGCACAGACCACCCAGAAGCCCCGCCGGGCCAACCGCTCGGCGTTGGCATAGCACCAGAGGACCTTCTCGGCGCGCTCCTTGAAATGGGCATCGATGCGAGACGTCCGCCAATACCGAGTGCGATGCGGCTGGAGGTCCACTTGATTGAGGATCGCTTGGACCGTCCGATCGCTGATGGCCGGGACGATCCCATCTTCGACCGCTTGGCGGGCCAGATCCTGGCTCGTCCAGTGGGTGATGTGCAAGCCCTTGGCGACCGGCTCCAGGCAGGCCAGTTGAACGATCTGGGCGCGTTGCAGGGGGGGAAATCCGGGCCGGTCGCCCGGCCCGTTGGGGTGGTTCCAGCAAATCGGGCAAGCCCGCGTCCTCGTAGCGACGGCAGATCCTCCAGACGGTCGACGGATTGCATTGGGTGCGGATGGCCAGTGTTCGGATCGGCTCCCCCGCGGCGACGGTCAGGAGGATCTGAGCCCGTTGGATTTGATACCAGGGCAGTGACCGACTCCGAGCAATCTGTTGGAGGATCGGGACATCGTGGGGGGCGATCTCCAGGGGACGAGGTCTTCGGCCACGCATGGGACGGCTCCAAAGGTTGGGAAGAGAGATCAGTCCCAGCTTACCAGCCACCCCGAATTTCTTGCACTACTTACTTCGCGAGCCACTAG
>JAFAHT010000321.1 GCA_019237095.1 Planctomycetaceae bacterium | reverse complement strand
GCCGCCACCCTGTTTGGGATGAGGTGAGGAAGTGTTCTATCGTTCGTGTAAGCAAACCATCCAATATCAGACGGTTGATTCCTCATCAGAATCGGCACCACTGGACCTCCTCGGCCCCCACTTTCCGAAGTCAACACACGCGTCCGAGGGAGCCCCAGGCAGTTTCAGGGACGCTGGTCGGTTCCGGTGGAGGTCGGTGGGCATCAACCAATCAGGCCGCTTCAGGTGTCGGAATGACTCAGGAACCTCCGAGGGGTTGCCCGGTTTGAAGCCTTCCTTTGGGTGCCACGGGCGTGACCCGTACTTGCGCCAGACAGACCACGCTTAGCGACTCGAGGATCATCACTCGCAAGATCCAACCTCAGCGCGGTCTGGTCATCACGGTGCCCCCCTATCTCAAGTGCCTGGGCGAGATCGCTCCGAGATCAGGTCACGACAGGGGGCTGTCTCCCTTCCCCTCCCCTCTCGGCCAAAGCGACCGACTTCGATTATAGTCTCCCGGAGGCCGGTTCGCGTGCGGACACCCGGCGGCTGGCCGCTGCCCGATCCACGAGAAACGTTACATCGAGAGCCATCTTCATGAAGAAGGCACCAACCAAGTCCGAGGTCCGCCACGTCACCGCCAGACATGCTGGGGAGTTGAATGCCACCCAGCAGCAAGCGGTCCGGCACGGCCGCTCGCCCTTGCTCATTATCGCCGGGGCCGGCACCGGCAAGACGCTCACCCTCGCTCACCGGACTACCCACCTGATCGCGGAGCGCGTACCGCCGCATCGGATCCTGCTGCTAACGTTTACCCGCCGGGCCGCCGAGTCCATACTCCATCGCGTCCAGACCATCCGCAGCCATCCACCGGCGAAGAAACCGAAGGGGGGCAACAATGACCTGGCGGCGGCCCACAAGGTCTGGGGCGGCACGTTCCACGCATCTGGAGCCCGCCTGCTTCGCATTCACGGCGCGGCCATCGGCGTCGACCCCCGCTTCACCATCCACGACCAGACCGATGCGGCAGACCTCCTCGACGTCATCCGCACCGAACTGAAGCTCGCCGAGAAGCGCAAGGACTTCCCCAAGAAGGGGACCTGCCAGACCACCCATAGCGGCTGGATCAACTCCGGCCTGAAGCTGGAAGCCTTCATCAAGGCATCCTATCCCTGGTGCCTGAAGTACCTCGAAGGGATGCAGCGTCTGTTCCAGGCGTATGCGGAACGCAAGCGACAGCAGAACATCTTCGACTTCGATGACCTCCTGCTGTACTGGGACAAGCTCCTGGCCGACCCAGCTTCGGGTGATGCCGTCCGCAAGCGGTTCGACTACGTCTTGGTCGACGAGTACCAGGACACGAACCCCATCCAGTCCCGAATCCTCCAGCAGCTTCGCCCGGACGGCACGGGCCTGACCGTAGTCGGGGACGACGCCCAGTCGATCTATTCGTTCCGCGGCGCCACGGTCCGCAACATCCTGGATTTTCCCAAACAGTTCCCGGGAACGACGATTATCAAGCTGGAAGAGAACTACCGCAGCACCGAGCCGATCCTGGAAGCGACCAACCGGATCATCGCCCAGGTCACGGAGGGCTACGGCAAGCACCTGCGGTCAAGCCGGACCGAGGGCGAGCGTCCGCGGCTGGTCGCGTGCGCCGACGAGTATGCCGAGGCCCGCTATGTCGTCGAGCAGATCCTCGAGCACCAGAAGACCGCCATTCCGCTGCAGCATCAGGCTGTCCTCTTCCGGGCCTCTCACCACAGTCTGGCTTTGGAGATGGAGCTGGCCCGGCGGAAGATCGCCTTCAACAAGTACGGGGGCCTCAAGTTCGCCGAAGCGGCCCACGTGAAGGACTTGGTCGCGTTCCTGCGGCTGGCTGAGAACCCCCATGATGTCGTCTCGGGACTGCGGCTGCTCAAGCTGCTGCCGGGTATCGGCCCGAAGAAGGCCCAGAGTATCATGGATGAGTTTCTCACCGTAGGCGGTGACCTCGATCGCCTCGCTCGATGCAAGGTGCCGGCGCCAGCGGCCCCTTCCTGGGCGGAGTTTCTCACGCTCCTTCGCGAACTGACTAAGGAGCCTGTCCCTAAGGTGGCTGCTCAGATCAGGCGGGTGCTCAAGTTCTTCACCCCTCTGCTGCGGCAGACCTACGACGAACCGGAGCAACGGCTCGAAGACCTGCGGAAGCTCTGCGACCTGGGAGAGCGTTTCGAGGATCGGGCCTCATTCCTGGCCGAACTGACGCTGGAGCCGCCGACCTCGACCCAGGACATAGCCAGCGCATCGGCACAAGCGAAGGACTTTCTCGTGTTGAGCACGATCCACTCCGCAAAAGGACTGGAGTGGGACGTGGTCATGGTGATCAACGCGACCGAGGGGGCGATCCCCTCAAATCGAGCCATGGAGACCTCCGCCCAGCTCGACGAAGAGTTGCGCCTGTTCTACGTCGCCTTGACGCGAGCCAGGACCTGGCTGACGGTCACCTATCCCCGCTACCGCGCGAGTTTCCAGGGCAACTGGGGAAACTGGGAACCGCCGACCCTGACGAGGTTCTTGGCCGCTGCTGTCCGTCGTTGGTTCCAGCAATCGAACGCTTGAAACGGTTTCGGTATGGCAGGGGTTAAGGTTCCAGTTCGTCACGGGCGGTGTGACGGACATAAAGGATGTGGACGGTGTCCTCGCGGACGGTGAAGAGAATGCGGTGCTTGTGTATCCGCTTGCCGCTCCTGCCGTAGAGCAACTCGCGGATTTCCTCGGGGAACTTGTCGTTTTCGGCGGCCAGTGGACAACGGGTCGGATGGCGGCGGAGCGTGTCGATTTTCTTGACCAGGCCGTTGTACCACCGTGCCGCGACGGCGGGGGAAGCGTTTTCGGTCTTCCAGCGAACGGCGGACCGAATCTCCCGCTCGGCCGTAGGCTCGACGACAATGCGGTAGGTCATGCGTCCGGGGAAAGGTTGAACTCACGGCGGATGTCAGCGAACACCTCCTCCGCCGGCCGCCCGCGACCGGCCCGCATGTCCTCCAGGCCCTGGCGGATGCCCTCCAGGACGCGGGCCTCCTCGGCTTCTTCCTGCTGGCGCAGCAGGCGCACGGCGGCGGTGATGGCCTCGTCGGGGGAGGCAAAGCGTCCGCTGCGCACCTTGGCCTGGACGAATTGCTCGAGGTCTGCGGGCAAATGGGTGTTCATATGGGCCGTCTCCTTCGGTATTCAGCTTACCACGGCGGGCGGGGTTTGTCGAGGCGTGCGTCTGGATGTGTGCGTGCATATGGATGGATGCGCCTATCCGGATAGGTGCAGATAATCCCCTTTCGCAATGGTCTAACCGGCCACCTTGCGGATGCATGCAGTCAGCCTGTGCCTAATCCCCGGATAGCGGCAAATAACCGCCTCTATTTCTCTGAACTGCGGACAAAAAGCGAAGCAAGCCATTGACTTGTAATGCGTTCGGATCTTTTTTGCATCCCGAGTTTTGGGACTGTCTCATTCCCGCCTCGTGGGCGGATCGGCAGGTTGACAGTTGAGCTGGCGTGGAAGCCTCATCCCTGGTGAAATTCGGCGGTACTGGATTTCACCATCTTCGCCATGGAGGGCTCACGCATGTTCAAGCTACCGGTCCG
>JAFAHT010000182.1 GCA_019237095.1 Planctomycetaceae bacterium | reverse complement strand
GAACCGTAGCGGACGGTCCTCCAGCTTGCGCCGATTGTAGTTGTTGATGCCGACCAGCAGGGCGACCTTCCCAGGTTCCTCGGCGGCCGGCACGAACGACCAACAGGTCATCGCGATCGCCAGCACAGAGGCAAGAGCCAATGTCCGCGTTGAGAGGAGTTGAATCGGCATGGGAGTTGACCAGATAAGGTGAAGCCGGAGGAGCACCGTGCGCGGTCCTCCGCCGGCTGGAACGCGGCGGGACCCACGCATCACATGAAAGTCGGGGGATCCAACCATCCGGACATGGACAACTCAATCTAAGCAATCGACGACGACTTGGCAAAAGAAAAATGATCGTGGTCCGTCGGAATCGTCGGAATCGGAACCTCGGACTGTCGCTTCCATCCGGGAAGCTCAGCGGCAGAATCCGCCGTAGCTGGAGTAGCCGTAGCCCGACCCGTAGTAGCTGGAGCCGAAGAAGGCCCCGTAACCGGGGAGATACCCGTTGGAATACGAGTAGCCCCAGGGCCGGCCGTAGCGCCCGCCGCCATAGTAGCTGCCGCCAAGGTAATATCCCGCCCTTGGTGCGTAGTAGGGTCGCGGGTAGTAGCCCCATCCGCTGCCCGGATAGCCGCGGCGGTAACCCGGAGCATAGTCATGCCGGCCCCGAGAAGCCCGCGCGCCTTGCGCCATGCTTGGACTAACCAAAGCCCCGAGGAGCAATGAAGTCACGATCAGACCCAGAAGTGCGGCGCTCCATCGTTTCGATCTCATGTTCATCTCCCGGAGTGATGCCCGTGTCAGGCGTTCTCGCCCCGCCCGACGAGGGGGGCATACAAGACGCCTTCGAAACAGGAGAACGAACGGCGCCGGTGATTCTTCCCCGGTCGTGAAGAAAAGCCTGAAGCGCAAGCGAAGGAAATGCCGGATCAACCCGATCGATCTCCGGTGTGTTGACGCGGGGGCTCCCGTCCGATTAGCCTGAGCCTGGAATGAAAGCCGGTTTGCGGCTGGATTTTGGCGGATCGTGGTCCCATCCATCTCATCCCGTTCAACCTCACCCGGTTGCCAGTCGTCTGGTCGTGCGTCGATCCTGGCAAAGGCAGGGACCAAGAACCGAGAGGGAGATTGCCCCCATGGCACAGCCACGTGACTCGAGATTCGAAGAGCTGGAGTGCTGCTCGACGCTGTCGCGCCGCGATCTGCTCAGGACGCTGGGCGCAGGGGTCCTGGCGGGTTCGGTTCCGCTGATCGGCCGGAGCGCAACCGCCGCGGCCGGACAGACTAAGGTGGGACCTTCCCCCTCCGAGCTCGCCGAGACGGCCGTGGCGCGATTCCACGCGTCGCTGTCCAAGGCCCAGCGCGAGCAGATCTGCTTCCCGTTTGACCACCCGCTGCGGTCGGTGGTCAAGAACAACTGGGAAATCGTCAAGCCGGCGATCAGCGACCTGAACAAGGAGCAGCAGGCCCTCTGCCACGAGATCATGAAGGGTCTTTGCAGCGAGGACGGCCTGGAGCGCTTCACGAAGCAGATGGAGGACGACGCGGGGGGCTTCGACGCTTACCACGTGGCCGTCTTTGGCGAGCCGGGAACCGACAAGCCCTTCGAGTGGGTGCTGACCGGCCGCCACGATACCCTGCGCGCCGATGGCAACAGTCTCGAGGGAGCGGCGTTCGGCGGGCCGATCTTCTACGGTCACGCCGCCGACGGGCACTTCAACGAGGACGCCAAGCACACCAATAACGTCTGGTGGTACCAGGGCGAACAGGCCAACAAGATCTTCCAGACCCTGGACGACAAGCAAAAAGCCCAGGCGCTGATTGCCAAGGCCGAGGAAGACGACGCCCGGACCATCAAGCTCAAGGGAGCGAAACTGCCGGCACGCGGCCTGGCGATCGCCGATCTCGACAGCCAGCAGAAGGACATGGTCCGCCAACTCCTGGAGATGATGCTTCGCCCCTTCCGTGCTTGCGACGCCGCCGAGGTCCGCGAATGCCTCGACGCCGCGGGCGGTGCCGACAAGCTGCGCCTGACGTACTTCAAGCAAGGCGATATCGGCAACGACGGCGTCTGGGACATCTGGAAGCTCGAAGGTCCCGCCTTCTCGTGGTACTTCCGCGGCTCCCCGCACGTCCACACCTGGCTGAACGTGGCGCGGAGAGCATGAAAAGGCCGTGAGCACTGGCCAGTCACTCGGGGGCTCGAGCGTGCCGTGGCCCAAGTCAAACGTCTCTTCCGGTTGAAAGGGTGACTCCGCACAGTACCGACCGAACATCGAACCCGTGCAATTCAGCGCGAGACGGCTATTGACGACAGAAGTCTCGGTTCAAGAAAATCAGCCTTTCCCTGCTCCAAATCTGTCATGCACTGATCGTTGCAAAACGAGGTGCAGTCCTCAACGTGAGCGAGGCGGCCCCATGAGAGCGATTCCTATTTTGATCGGAGTCATTGCGCTGGCCGGCACTGGCCTCGTATTGGCTTCATGCCATCCCCGGGAGCCGGGTCCCATACCGGCTCAGGCACAACCAGCGGCTCCACAGCAGGCCCCCGCCGCGCCTGCACAGGCCGCGGCTCCGCAGCCGGCAGCAGCCCCGACTTTCACGCCCGAACAGAAGGCGGTCGCGGACACGATCGGTGCGTTCGCGAAGGCTTACGGCACCGCGGACGCCAAGGCGCTTGCCGATTTCTTCACCGACGATGTTGTGGTGACCGATCCCGAAGGAGTCGAGACCCGCGGCAAGAAGGCCGTCGCCGAGATGTATGCGGGCTCGTTCCAGGAGAATCCTGGGTTGAAGCTCGAATCGGAGGTCGCGGAAGTGCGGTTCATCACCCCCGACGTGGCACGGGTGGAAGGGCGGTCGCGGCTTTCCTCGGTCAAGGGCGACGCTTCGGAGTTCACGCGCTTCAGCTCGCTCCTGGTCCGCAAGGACGGCAGGTGGCAAGCGGCCGAGATCCGAGAATTCACTGCCCCGGCCGAGGATGTCGCCCCCTATGAGCGGCTCCGGGAGCTGGAGTGGATGGTCGGCCACTGGGTCGATGATAGCGGCAACAACAAGGTTGAGGCCGACGTCCGCTGGGCCGACAACAACAGCTACCTCGTCCGGACCTACAACGCACAGATCCAGGGTGAAAAGCCTTCGTCCGGTACAACGTTCATCGGCTGGGACCCCCAGTCGGGCCAGATCAAGTCCTGGAATTTCGACTCGGAAGGCGGACACGGCGAGGGCCTCTGGACGCGCACCAACGAGAATGAGTGGATTGTGAAGGTGCAGGGCGTGCTGAGGGACGGCCGGCCAACTTCGGCCACCCAGATTCACACGATCCTGAACAAGGATTCGGTGAAGACCAACTCGATCGAGCGCATCATTGGCGGCCAGGTCGCCCCGGACATCGTCGACGTCGTGATGGTCCGCAAGCCACCCCAGCCTGGCGTACCCGCTCCCAGGCCGGCCGCCGCGGTGGAAGCCCCGAAGTGATACCACCGCGGAAGATTCTCTGCGCGGCGTTTGATTCTTGATACACACGGCTCCTTCGCCCTCTCCGGCCTCAATTCAGCGTTCGAGGAAACTCATGTTCATCCGACGACAACTCATTCCCCTCATGGGGTTACTCACACTCTTGAGTGCCACGGAACAGGCCTCCGCCCAGCGAGGCAGGGGCGGAGGCAGGGGCGGCGTGGCACGCCCAGCGGGCGGCGGCATGGCGCGTCCTGGGAGCGGCGGCATGACCAGACCCGCCATGCCCCAGAACCGGTCTGCCATGGCGCGGCCTTCCATGCCTATGAACCGGCCCAACATGGGAAACATGGCACAGAACCGCCCCAACATGGGGAACATGACACGGCCCAATTTGCCTCAGAACAGGCCCAATCCGGGCAACATGACACGGCCCTCTACACTTCCCGGCGGCATCGGCGGTAATCGACCGGGGCTCGGTGGAAACCGACCCACCCCGCTTCCAGGCCCGATCGGCGGCATCGGCGGCAATCGACCTGGCGGCAACGGCGGCGGGATCCAGTGGCCCGGCGGAGGCGCGAGTAATCGGCCCGGTTGGGCCGGTAATCGACCTGGCGGCAACGGTGGTGGTGTTCAGTGGCCGGGGACTGGTGGTGGAAACCGACCCGGTTGGGCCAACAACCGACCCGGCTGGGCCAACAACCGACCCGGCTGGGCCAATAACAGGCCCGGTTGGGCCAACAACCGACCCGGTTCGGGCAACGGCAACTGGGGGATTGGTGGCGGAAACAACATCAACTCCGGCAACACCATCGTGAACAACAATAATAACTCGAATTATTGGATGGGCGGAGGATGGGGCGGTGGTCGTGGCTACTCTTCCGGTTACAACGGCGCTGTCATCAACAACATCAACTATGGCGGCGGTGGCTGGGGCGGCGGATATGGCTCGCGCTACTACGGGAACTGGTACCGTGGCGGCTGGGGCGGCAATGGCTTCTGGGCCGGGTTCGGCACGGGAGCTCTCACCTCCTTCGGCCTGGGCGCTCTCGGCTCGGTGCTGGGTTACGGCGGCTACGGTTATGGCTACCCCTCTTACTACTCTGGCTACGGAGTCTATGATTACTTCCCGACCTGGGGTGCGAGCAACTACACCGGCTGGGGACTGGGCTCGATGGCCAGCAACTGGCTGTACAGTGGATACACCAATCCCTACAACGCCGTCGTGATCGCGGCGCAGCCCGCGCAGACCACCGTTGTCTACGACTACTCACAGCCGATCAACGTCACGGCGGATGCTCCCAATCCCGTGACGGAATCCAGCACCGAGCAGGTGTTTTCGGCCGCGCGCGACGCCTTCAAGGCCGGCGACTTTCAGCGTGCTCTCGACCTGACCGACCAGGTCCTCAAGGACACGCCCAATGTCCCGGTCGTGCACGAATTCCGGGCTCTCTGTCTGTTCGCGCTCAAGCGTTTTGACGAGGCGGCGGCTGTCGATTACGCCGTGCTGTCGGCCGGACCTGGCTGGAACTGGTCCACCCTGGTCGGCCTTTACCCGGACGTGGATACCTATACCAACCAGCTTCGCGCCCTCGAAGCCTCGGTGCGGACCAACCCGAACTCACCCTCGACGCAGTTTCTGCTTGGCTACCATTACCTCGTCCAGGGGCACCAGGACGCGGCTGCCAGCCAGTTCGAGAAGGTGACACAGATCCAGCCCAGCGACCAGCTCTCGGCATCGTTCGTCAAGGCCCTGAAGAAGGTCTCAGAACAACCGGCAGGGCAGCCCGCCCAGGTGAATGTCGCAGCCACGGAGCAACCCGCCGGCGCCACTGCGCCACCGGCCCAGCCTGCGGCAGAGCAACCCCAGCAGCCCGAGCCCCCGCCGCCTCCGCCAGCCAGCCTCGTGGGTACCTGGAAGGCACAACCCTCAGCGGACCTGTCGATCGCACTGACGCTCCAGGCCGATGGCCAGTTCGCCTGGGAAGTTGACAGCAAGGGCCAGAAGCAGACGCTGACCGGTCAGGCAGGCTACAAGGACAACACCCTCGCGCTGCTTCAGGAAAATGGGCCGCCCCTGGTTGGTAAGATCACCGAAGAGGGCGGCACCAAGTTCGTCTTCACGCCCAGCGGCGGCCAGAATGCACCCGGGTTGACATTCACCAAGTCGTGACAGACTGCCAGCGCTTGTCCAGCCATCGTCTTGGCGGGCGGATCGAGGTGCGGCGGCACCTCGATCCGCCTTTCTCGTTCTCGCTCCTGGACCGGCAATCCCGTCGGCGAACAGAAAACGCGGCCGCTCACTTCGATGGCGCCGGCGTGAGAATCTGCCGATCACGCAACCACTCTTCAGAGCGGTGCGTCCAGGTGCAACAGGGGTGGGCGCTGGGGAGGAGGCCAAAGCCGTGGCCGCGATGAACGGTGCGGGCCGGGCTTGAGTTTTCACGAACAGCCCATGCTGTTGCCGCAGTTGAAGCAGCGGTAGCAGGTGCCGCAGCGGACGGTGAGAGCGCCGCAATTGTCGCAGGCGGGCGCGTCGCTCTGGAAGTGGGCGAACTGGCGGTCCTGCTCGCTCAGACCGTCGGCGAGGGGAGTTTCCGAAACCGCTACCGGCGGCTGCGCGATAGCCTGCTGATAGGCCCTGGCACCCATGACGGCCTCGGCGTGCTCGAGGTCAGCGATGGTGGCCGAGCGAACGCCGTTGACCTTGAGCACGGGAGTGCCGGCCGGCGCCGCTTCAGACTCGTCGGCCCCAGGTCGCCTGGGAGCGTTGGCCTCGCGGTAGCCGGGGATGAACGCCATGCCCATCCAGCGGAAGATGTAGTCGGCGATGCTCTTGGCGATCGGGATGTCCGGGTTCTTGGTGAACCCGGCCGGCTCGAACCGGCTATGGGCGAACTTGTTGACGAAGACCTCCAGCGGCACGCCGTACTG
>JAFAHT010000292.1 GCA_019237095.1 Planctomycetaceae bacterium | reverse complement strand
GCGCGGCGTGCCCGAGCTTCACCTGGCCGTTCTTCCCCGGGAAGGGCATGCGGGAAAGTTCCTTCGCGCCAAAGGCCCGCTTGTAGAACTCGATCGCCTCGGCGGCCCCCTTGATCACCAGGTGCGGCGTGATCGCGTGATACCCGGCCGGGATTGAGTGCGGCATGGTTTCCTCCAGTCTGAAAGTGGACCCGGCTTTCTGTCCACATGAACAGAGAAGCGGTGGGTTCCTGGATACAAACGAGAGATCGGCCATTTGTCAACATCTGTATAGTCTATTCGGGGAAATTGGTCGAGATTTCACATGATGAATGCAGGGGGCTATGGAGGGAAGTTGAAGGGAAGCGCCCGCTTGATCGCGGTCATCACCGAAAAGCACCAGTCGACACCGAGGTTCGAGTCAACACATCCCACCCCAGATGAAACGTTCGCTCGAGAAGCAATAGCCATCGGCGTATGTGCTCGGGACGCTCTTGCAAGCACTTCGCATACGTCAGCATGATTCCCGTCTGCAGACGGAGATCTCCATGAGCCCAGGCCGCGGCCTGTTCCAGATCGGCTAAGGCGCGATCCCAGATCAAGAGCTCGACGTAACAATGCGCCCGGCTGAGATACGCCTGCGGCAGTTCCGGATCGTGTTTCAAGGCCAGGGAGCATTCATGGACGGCTTCATCGTACCGCTTCAGGGCCACGAGCGCCGTCGCCTTGTGCAGGTACGCGAAGTGGTTGGGCGACAGGGAGATCGCCTGGTCCAGAGAAACCAGGCCCTCCTCGGCATGACCGGCCTCGGTCAACATGACTCCACGCAGCTCGAGCAGGCCGGGTTGATCGGACTTGAGCTTCTGGCCAACGTCGATTTCGTGGAAGGCACGCTCGAAGTCACCGGCGCGATGGAGCACGCGGGCCCGAACCAGGTGCGCTTCCGGAGAGAGGGCCGCCATGGCCAGGGCGCGATCCGAAACCGCGATGGCTGTTCTGTGATCGCCCAGGGCGGAGAGGATCACTGCCCGATTCAGAAGCGCCCGGTAAGAGAGAGATTCCGGACCCGAGGCTCGCCGGGACAGTTCCGTTGCCGCGGCCCGGAGGTCGGCCGTCAGCCACGCACCGGCCGCCGGCAAGAGCAGGAGCTCGCCCGGACGGTGGAGTTGCAGCTCGTCGAAGCGGCCGGCGGCCAGCAAGGTCCGTTGCAGAAGCCGCTCGTGCGCCGGGCAAGGCCGTAGCCGCTGGGCGAGTGCGGCATCGTCCACCGCCTCGGACCGCTGCTTCGAGAGCAAGCGGGCGATCGCGCGGGTTGCCAGGACGTCGTCGCGATCCGCAATCGTGACGCCCGGCCCTAGCAGCACGTCCAGATCGGTCAAGGCGTCCTTGGGCCGACCCTGCCGAAGACTGAGGTTGGCCCGGCTTAACCTGGCCGGGCGATCATCGGGGTGGGTCTTGAGCAGGGCTTCGTAAGTGGCCCGTGCGCTCTCTTCCCTGCCCGACTCCGCGTCAATGTTCGCGAGATTCAAGTGGGCCGCGCTGGCATACACACTGCTCGGAGCGGCGGCGATGATCCCCCTGTATTCGTTAGCGGCCTGGGCAAAATTCCCGAGAGACCAGTGCAGGACACCGATCTCGAGGGCCACCTGGAGCGACTCGGGTCGGTTTCCCATCAGGTCCCGCGCCCTGAGTAGATCATCGAGGGCCCAGGACCATCGGCCCTTGGCCCGGTAGATCCGGGCGCGGTTGAACCGCACCCAGGCCGATTCCGGCTGGCACGCTACCGCCGCGCTATAGTGGTCCAGCGCCTCGTCGGCCAGTCCTTCGTCGTTCAGCAGGTAGGCCAGGTAGAACTGATACCAGTAATTGCTCCAGTCGAGCCAGACAGCCTGCTGCATCCACTCGATGGCGCGCTTCGACCGGCCCTGGCTGGAGCAGAGCAGTCCCCATTGAAAGCATGCCGGAGCCGATTTTTCGTTGCCGACGTGGACCGGCTCACCGTTCAGTGTTTTCGGCGAAAGCGCGGCACTGTTCCCGGCTGCCGGGCCGATGCCGTCACGCGCAGGACCCGTGCGCTGCTCTTGCAGCAGAGCCCGCAGGGCGAGCCAGGGCTCCCTGGGCTCGGCAAAGGTCAGGACCCGGTCACACACGTTCAGTGCCTGCCCAAGAGTGGCTGGATCGCTGGCCTTGCCGGCGGCGGCAGCCTCGTCGAGCTTGTGGACCGAGGTCTCGATCTGGACCATCCAGAGAAAAAGCAGCTCGTTGACCTCGCGGCGAAGTTGCTTCTTTGTATCCTCGTCCAAAAGTCCCCAGATATAATCAAGCTTGGTCCAGTCCTCCTTCGAGGTCAGCACGTGGAAAGGACCGAGCAGCAACTTGAGCTCGTTGATCGCGCCGGGCAAGTCATCGCCCAGGCCGATCAGCCGGAACCGGAGACTCTCGGATTCCTTCAGCAAGTGCCTCGCCTGCTCCCGGGTGTCGAGGATGTTCGCGCTCATCGAGGCTTTGAATTGGATCTGGCCTTGCAGATCCTCCAGACCCGGGTTTAACCAGAGCTGATCGAGCTTATGCCGCAGCTTGCCGCCGAAACAACAGAACGTCTCCCACTTCAGCAGGTGGCGAAACGTGCCGAGTTCGGAACGTCTGGCCCTCTGGGCGGCGTTGTCGAGCAAGATCTGGGCTTTCTCGAAGTCGTCGTGGTCGATGGCGGCGCTGGCTGCCAGATAGAGGCCGCGGACCTCCTCGAACCGCTCGTATCGTTCAAACTGAAAGTTGAGGTAGGCACCCAGGACCACGGCACCGGCCAGGAGTACGACCGCGGCACCAGCCAGTCTGCGCCGGTTGCGGCGCAGCCGCCGGTTGACCCGGCTGAAGATGGGCTCGCGCGCATGACAAAGTGGTAAGTCATCGGCGATCGCCTGCAGATCGGCCGCCAGCTCGGCCGCCCTCTGGTAGCGGTCCTCGGGCTCGGGCTCGAGGCAGCGACGGATGACGGCCCGCAGCGGCGCGGGGACGTCCACGTCGCCGGAAAAAAGGATACCCGGGTCGTGGCGGCGCTCAGCGGCCGCCCGGAGCAGCGAATCGATCACCGAGTGGGTTTTCCGCGGCGGCAGGAACGGCTTCTTGCCCACGATCGCTTCGTAGAGGAGGACACCGAGCCCGTAGATGTCGGATCGCCGATCGACCCGGTCCGACAGCCCCTCGGCCAGCGACTCGAGGTGCTCGGGGGCCATGTAGTCCATCGTTCCGCCCAGCGTGGCCTCTGCCGCCTCGCCCTCCTCATCCTCGGCCAGCACTGACTCCCGGGCAAGGTTGAAGTCCAGGAGCATCGGCATCCCATCGTCGATCACCAGCACGTTGCTGGGCTTGATATCGCGGTGCAGAACTCCCCGGTCATGGGCGTGTTCGAGGGCCTCGGCCAGCCGTGCGGCCCACCAGGCGATCGCCTGGGCATAACTTCGGGCCGCCAGGGCCGCCCGACATGCCGATCGTCCCGCCGGCGGAAAATCGGCCGGGTCCGCCAGCCGGTCGAGGGCACCCAGGAGGGCCGATCCAGAAAGGACCTCGTCTTCCTGGCCAACCTCGGCCAGGACTCGAGCCAGGGTGATCCGGCCGAAGTAGGGCATGCAAAGCAGATGCAGCCCGGTGGCCGGATCGACGCGGTGCGAGTGCACCGGCACGATGTGGGTGTGCTGGAGGCGGGCAAGGGCCTGGGGCTCCCGCGAACCTCTGCGGCTGACCTTCAGCGCCACCGGCCGATCCGCGAGTTGCCGCTCGCGAGCCAGGAAGACACGGGCAAACGCCCCCCGCCCCAACTCCTCGACCAGGTAGAACCCGCCAATCGTCTGGCCGGCTTCGGGAAACAAGACTCGCGCGGCCGGATCGGACGCGGCCGGCGAGAGCGAGACTGACGAGCCGAAGGAGCTCATCGAGTTCGGGACGGTCGCCGAACCGATCAGGCAATGGATGTCCAGCACCCGGCGGAGTGGCTCGGCCAGAGCACTGTATCGAGCCAGAAAATCGGCAGTCTCAGGTGCCTGGCCGGCTTCTTCGAGCAGGCAGAACTCTTCGTAGACCAGGGCGACCAGGCAATCTTCACCCAGGTCGGGAAACCGATCCAGATACCACAGCGCACTCACGCGATCGCCCGCGTCCCAGCGCAACGACAGGTCCGTCCGCAGGACGGCCAGGCGAACCCCTGGAACCTCCCCGCCGGCACGCAGTCGAGAGAGGAACTCGGCCGGATCAAGCCGCGAGCCGGCTAGCTCGGCGCGCTGCCAAGCCTCTTCGTACCCTCGAGTCAAGCGAAGCGCGTCCGGAGAGGAGGCCTCCTCCCACGTCCGCCCCGAGGCGGCCACGTTCATCCCCGTGACTCCCACTCCGACTCCATGCGCCGCCGCAATTCCTCGAGAACGCGTTGTACGGTCCGCTCACTGATACCCAGCCGCTCCCCGATGTCCCTGCTCGAAAGGCCCTCCGCCTTCAACTCCAGAATCGATCGCCGCTCCTCTGGTAAGAGCTCCCGAAGCCGCCCCAAAACCTCACGCGCCTGAGCCAGCTCGCTCGGTGAATCGATCGGATCGGCAACCTCCTTGGGGCGCCTGCCGTCCACCCAGAGCGGCTCTTCTCGGTGCATGTCCTGCTTCAAACTCGCGGCCCGGCGATACTCGTCGATCACTTTATTCTTCGCAGCACGGGCAAGGAACGCGACAAGGTGTCGTGAATCTTCGAAATCGGTCGGAGCGTCCCGCATGCGTCGGAAAAAACTCCCCCAGACGCTTTGAAGAAAATCCAGCGAATCGAATCGCGAACGCAGCAACCTGGGCAACTGGCGGCGTACAACAAGCCGCACCTCCGGCTCGTACCGCTGCAGTAACTCCCGCGCCGCGCTATCATCTCCAGATTGAATCCGTTGCAGGAACCCCCGCAGATCGTTCTCCTCCCGCAACGAATTTTCGCCGATTGTCATCACACGCCTCCTCGCCTCGACCAGGTCCGGCCACCCTGGTCTACCGTCTCTTCCCTGACGATGAACTTGAGCTGAGCTCGCGATGAGCGAAGCCGCAAATGCATCGAGCGAAGCCGCAAATGCATCTATTGAGCCTAACCCAAACCTCATGCGATTGCCAAGGGACCCTTTCAACCGAGAGTCCCCCACAAATATCACACGTCGCGGGCGATGATGAACGTGGGAACCTCTTGACGATGCCGAATCATAAGCCATGATAGGCGATGAGCAACAGGGATTGATTCTGGGCTCGATCGGGAGCGGCGGTCTTGAGCGTTCACGAGTCGCGGAAAGACTACAACCGCTTGAGCCTGAGCGAG
>JAFAHT010000173.1 GCA_019237095.1 Planctomycetaceae bacterium | reverse complement strand
CTAGTGTCCCTGGCACGAAGTAATGCAAGAAAATTAGGACGCATGCTCGGCGTACCATCGCCGCATTTTCTGATTCGTCCAGGTCCATTCGAACGGGTGGGCGTAGAGCCGATTGTACTCCGGCCAAGCCCGGTCCATGTACTCGTTGAACTCCGCACGGCTGCACCACGACCCCCGCTTGAGGTAGTGGTAGCTGAACGCATTGAGCAGCAACTCCGCCTGGTCCAGCCACGAGGCATGCACCGGCGTGAATCGACTCCGCCACCAGCCCCGGCATCCGGACAGATAGTCCGCCGTCGCCGCAGCGGTGTGGCTGGGGTCCCCATCGTGGATCAAGGAGGCCCCACGCAGGTGGCGGTGCCGCCGCCCGAACCCCGTCAACTCCTCGACGTAATGAGCGGCGTCTTTCGCCTCGACGCAGGTCGCCTCCATCCGTCCGCTGTGGACGATCAGGAACACCAGGATGTTGACCGTCCCATGCCGGGTGTACTCGAACTCCCGCTGCTCGATCGAGCCGGGGATCGAGCGGCGAATCGGATGCCGCTCCAGGACCTGGAAGTTGGGCTTCTCATCGACGCAGACCACCCAGTAGCCCCTCCGGGCCAGGCGGTCGGCGTTGGCGTAGCACCAGAGGATCTTCTCGGCCCGCTGCTTGAACTCCGCATCCAGTCGAGCCGTCTTCCAGTAGCGGGTGCGGTGCGGCTGGAGGTCCACCGCATCGAGGATGTCGCGGATCGTCCGGTCGCTGATGGCCGGGACGATCCCATCCTCGACCGCCTGGCGGGCCAGGTCCTTGCTGGTCCAGTGGGTGATGTGCAGGCCCCGGGCGATCGGCTCCAGGCAGGCCAGTTGGACGATCTGAGCCCGCTGGAGGGGGGGAAATCCGGGCAGGTCGCCCGGGCCGTTGCGGTCGTGCCAGGAGGCCAGGCAGTCCCGAGCCTTCGTAGAGGCGGCAGATCCTCCAGATGGTCGAGGGGTCGCATTGCATCTGGAAGGCCAGTTGGTGGATCGGTTCCCCGGCAGCGACCCCCAGAACGACCCGAGCCCGCTGGATCTGATACCAGGGGAGGGACCGACTCCGAGCGATCTGCTGCAAGGACGGGACATCGTGAGGGACGATCCTCAAGGGGAAAGGCTTTCGACCACGCATGGGATGATTCCGGTTGCTGGAGAGGGGAACAAAGTCCAGCCTACCGACCACCCCGAATTTCTTGCATTACTTCGTGCCAGGGACACTAGAGTCCCCATCTCCCGCCTGCCGTAGGCGAACCAATGTTACGTTTGATTACAACTCATATCGTACGTCACGGTGGTAGCACCACAGTGAACCGTGGTCATACCATGGCCGCCTGGTATCGCTTGGGCGGTCGTCCCCGGCGCTTGGGGGCTACCCAAGGCGGCTGAGGGATCGGCTGGCTCAGCCACTCGCGCATCGTCCAGCACCGGTCCGCCAGCCCGGCCGCCATCGCCGGGGTCCGCTCCCGCCACTTGAGCCGCTCGCCCGCGCCGGCGGCGACCCGGAGGCTGTCGTGGGCCCACAGAAGTTATCGGCGCACCCCACCAGGTACATGCCCGCTGTCAGGGCCTCGGTGCCCCGGGCGATCGCCCGGCCGCGGCGGGCCAGAGGGCTTAGTGCCCCGCGGAATGTCGCGTTGAGCCGCTCGATGTGGGCGGTGTTGATCCCCGTCCCGGTGCCGGTCGCCGCGAGCAACGCGGCGATCGCCCCGGCCGTCCCCCGCACCGCCCGGCGGGTGACGCCGA
Source organism: Planctomycetaceae bacterium (assembly GCA_019237095.1). GTDB lineage: Bacteria > Planctomycetota > Planctomycetia > Isosphaerales > Isosphaeraceae > Aquisphaera. Next base: position 1,158 of record JAFAHT010000173.1, on the reverse strand, counting down.
CGACGTGACGGCCGGCGTGCTGCTTGACCACCTGGCCGAGCAGCAGCCCGGCCGTGGGCACCAGCCGTGGCCGGCCCGCACGGCCGGTGCGCGCCGGGTCGCGGAAGACCCGCGCGAAGGCGGTCACGTAGCTGGCCAACCCATTGACGCAGACCAGGAAGGCCAGGCCTCGGGCCGCACGGCGGACCATCTGCACCACCGCCAGGATCAAGGTCAGGTCGCGGCGCGGGCTGATCACCCCGCCCAGCCAGAGCCGCGACGGGACGGCCATCGCCATCCAGAGCCGCCGGGCGACCGCCTTGACGGACAGCTCGTCGGCCTGGACGTGACCCAACTCGACCTGCCCTCGCAGGACGTGATGCTCATGGAACCGTTGCCCGTGCCGGCCGGCCCGGTCCCGCCAGGCGGCGACGGTCCGCTCGTCGAGCCCGAAGGCGGCGACGATCGCTTGCAGCGGGCAGCCATGGCAGAGCAAGGTCAGCACGATGGTCACCAGGTCCATCGGTTTCTTAAGGCGGTAGAACGGGGTATCGCACGTGGCGGCGAAGGTCCGGTTGCAGGCGGTGCAGCGGTAGCGCCGCTTCTTACGGCTGTGTATGCGGATGTTACCGAGCCCGGTCTGCCCGCGTGCGGGGCAGTCGGAGTTGTGGCAGAATTGGACCTGCGGGTCCATCGGCGATCCTCCAGGAGGCACGTCTTAACGACCATGCCCGGAGGGATGCCTGGTGGACCCGCGCTTTTCAAGGGGTTACCCTCTCGTCACGGTTAAATGGGGTGCTACCGCGAAACGCGAGACTCCCAGGATCGCCAGAAAAAGAACACAAGGGTATAACATACATATGTATCTTGATTCCATAAGGCCCGCCGACATAAAAGTTCCCATCACGCCGAGAAGGAGTGTCCGGGACGCCGTGAAGAGGACTGAATGTTGACCGAGCGCCTTCGCGTACGTCGGCATCGCCACCGATGATGCCCTAAAAAAACAGACACGCTACCTAATAATTGCAAATATGTAGAGTCGAGGAGTAGCGCGGTGACCGAGGTTCCGTTTCTACTCCCCGCTCATCGAACCGGACGGGCGGATTTCCCGCATCCGGCTCTCGGACAAGAACTCACGCCTTCGCCCACGGAAAGCTTCGAGGGCGGTCGCTCAAGCGG
>JAFAHT010000085.1 GCA_019237095.1 Planctomycetaceae bacterium | reverse complement strand
GGTATATCAGGATACCGGAAGGAGAACCGGCCGGGGCTGAAGGCCGCGCTCGCCGCCGTCTGCGCCGGCGGCCGGGGCCGGGGCAAGGGCCACGTCCTGGTCGTCTATAGCCTGTCACGCATGGCCAGATCTTCAAAAGATAGTTTTCTCATTTCGGAGATGATCGACAAGGCGGGGGCCGACCTGGTCAGCCTCACCGAGAACGTCGACACGACGACCGCCGCGGGGCGGATGTTCTTCGGCGTCCTGGCGGTCATGAACCAGTTCGAGCGCGACCTGGCCAGCGAGCGGACCAAGCTGGCCGCGGCCTACAAGCGCGCGCAGGGCGAGGCGTGGGCCACCCCCCCCTTCGGCCAGGCCAAGGACGCCGCCGGCCGGCTGGTCGACGACCCGGCCGAGCGCCGGGTCGTCGACGAAGTGATCAAACTCCGATCGGATGGCATGTCGATCCGTGCCATCGTTGCCACCCTGAACGCGCGCGGCGTCCCGACGCGGCACGGGGGCAAGTGGCACATCGCGACCGTCCAGCGGGTCCTCCGGCGGGCGCGGGCCGGCGCCTGAGCCCGGGCGGGCGGAGCGCCGGCCACGGCCGCGCGAGAGTGGGCGGACAAGGACCCACGGCCTGCGGGGTTCGTCCCTTCAGAAATGCGCCCTCCGCATCAGAATACGCATATCTCGTTATGATTACTTTGTACTCGGAGCGGTACTACCCAGAACGTCGCTCATCGTGAATGAAGCGCTCCACCCCTAAAATGGTTGGACATGCCGCGCTGCCTCCGGTTTCAATCATGATAGACATGGGTCAGTCGCTGAGATAGCTCGATCGTTGGGTCGAGGTGTGACGAGCCCGGGACCGACGCCTCTCGGCGTTCTGGCCACAAGGGGGTGCGGCAATGACTCTGCCCGAGTGGAAGGAACTCAAAGAGCTCGCCGAGCAGGTGAAGTCGGCGAAAACCCTCGTCGAGTTGGCGTGGAGCATCGGCAAGGCTGTGGTGCAGGCGGGGTACGAGAAGCACCAGGCCGATCGTGCGTGCTCTGAGTACTTGGAGAGGTACGAGCAACGGTATGCCCAGGTGAAAATCCTGGGCATGGCTGAACCGGTCCCGTTGGCGTCAATCTACACCGAAGTCCGCGTCGTGCCTCCAAATTTTTTGCGCGGTTACCGTACCCCGCAAGAGTTGCAGGAGTTGTTTCTACAGAAGGATCGCTGCTTGACCGGCTATGACTTCAGTCGCGATAAACCCGAGCCGGGCCTGAAGGTCGCCAATGATGAGAAACATCGGTTCTTGAATGTGCTCGGCGCGCCGGGAGCCGGGAAGTCGACGTTCCTGCGTTACATTGGCCTGATGGCACTACAGAGTTACCGTCTCAGCACGACCGCCCAAATGCTTCGTGATCCTGATGCATTGTCCTATCGATTCAACGTGTTGCCAGTGCTGCTGGAACTCCGGACCTTGCGCAACGCCTCCTCGGACTTCGTGGCATTGATCGATGAGGAACTACAGACGAACGGTTTCCCGGCCAACTTCGGTCACGCGGCGCTTCGAGCAGGCGGCTTGCTGGTGTTGCTGGACGGATTGGACGAAGTCTCTACCGACAAGCTGGACGACACGATTCAAGGCATTCGCAAGCTGGTCGATCAGCATCCCGAGTGCCGCTACATCATCTCTTGCCGCACGGCCTTCTACAAGGATTATTTCACTCGTTTTAAGGATGTCTTGCTGACCGATTTCACGGATGACCAGATCCAGAATCTGATTGAAAACTGGTTCCGCTCCGACCGTGATCGAGAACTCAACACGGCGACCACGCTGTGGGACCTGCTGAAAGACCCGAAGCACCAAGCCACGCGAGAGTTGGCCCGAACGCCGCTACTGGCCACCTTCCTGTGCTTGGTCTACAACGACCGCCAAAAGCTACCCACCAACCGGGCCGAGCTCTATGGTGACGCCCTGCGGATCTTGCTGGAGCGCTGGACGGCCTCCAAACGGGTTCATGGCGAGCCCGTGTTCCCGGGTCTCACCATCAAACGGGAACTGTTGATGCTGGAGGAGATCGCCGGGCCGGCTTACGAACGGG
>JAFAHT010000512.1 GCA_019237095.1 Planctomycetaceae bacterium | reverse complement strand
TCGATACCGTGGTGCGGCTCTCCCCGGGGACGCCACGGCATTCTACGGCCGCCCGACGAATCCCCTCCATACTCCTGGATCGCCAGGTCGCTGCCTGCTCCACCGCCCTTGATCGAGAGGGCGTGATTGCCAATCAACCGGCCTGTTCCTTCAAGCGTAACGTTCGCGGAGGATCAGGCTGGCCTGGACAAGATTGGCCAGCTTGGCCCTGGCGATCTCGACTGTCGTCAGGGATGCCGATATTCGCGACCCTGCGACCTCGGCCTCTGTAACGACAGGGCTAAACCGATTCTTCGAGATCAGGAAACTCCATGAGCCTTGTTGGCGATCATTCCAGGTGGAGACCAGCTCGTTGCCGGTCAGCCGGCACCAGGCCGGTAGATCCTCGGCCACCGAGGGCTCCGTCGAGTGGATCTCGAGGAGCTGGCCCGGGTCCAGCGGGTCAATCCGGCGACGGATCTGGAGCAACAGACCGCTGCCGCAATCCAGATCGCCGCCATCAAACCGGACGGACGGCTCGAAGAGATGAAGGCGCGGCGGGTCAGAGGCAGGATCACTCATCAGCGGCGAGCTCCCGAGGTGGCTTTGAAGCCGGCTCGAACACGTCAATAGCTGACGCAGGCCGCCCCTTGAGCCAGAAATTCGACCAATCGCGCGCCGCCGACGATCACCCCGCCGGAGATGAGCTTGGCGGGGTTCAGGTTGCGTTTCTTGAAACAAGGGGAGCAGACGAGGATGGCCCCGCCGGCTTCGACGAAGCTGGACATCAACTGCTTGAGCGGCAGGAAGCCCTCCTCGTGGATCGCGTCGGCCACGCCTTCGACAGCCAGGCGAACACCCTCGATGCTCAGGAAGACCATGGTCTCTTGCCCGGACGCCACGGCGGCACCGGCGACGACGAAAGCGACCGTCGCTCGATCGGGATCGTCCAGAGAGCGAGTCAACGAGACGCAAAACTTTCCAGCCATGATTTTTTCAATCCTTTCTTCGCTCGAGATGATAATAGGGATGCGCCGCACGGAGCAGCCGATGCCCCGTGAGCCGGCACCAGGCCGGAACATCAACCGGTGCCCCCTCGTCACGGGTCACGAGTTGGAAGACCTGCCCGAGCGCCAGCCGCTCCAGCCGGCCCTTGAGCGCCAGGAGCATCGGCCCGCAGGCCAGGTCGCCGGCGTCCCAGGCATCGTGATGTGGAATCAAGTCCACATCCACCCCGTCTCTCCCGTTCATGAGGGTTCGCCGGGAACTGGTTGATGGAACAGCTCAAAACGATCGTAACCCCAAGACAGATGCCCGGCCATCAAACCGGAAAGAGATCTCCTTCGGTGCGCGGATCATCCGCGTCTTGCCTCCGGAACTGTTGCCGGCGCTGGTTGAGCACGACCAGTGCGGCCTCCACGACCTTCTCCACCTCGATCTGTTTCATGGTAATACTTACGTCCGAGCAATTCTCGACCTGAATGTGGTGGCGCTGGAGCAGAGAGTTGACCTCGATGTCCTGTAGTTCAGGCGCCAGCGAACGGCCCGATAGCATGTCGAGGATGGACGTCTTGGTGGGGAGCTCATGACGAGAACGGCCGCGCGCATCCAGATCTCCAAGCGAGAGCAAGAACTGGAGGACTTGCGCGATCTGGTACTCCATTAAGTCGATCGTTACTCGGGAAGAGTCCTTGATCACGAGGGTCGTGAACTGCCTGTTCGTCTCTTTGTTGAAGTCCTGTTCCTGACGTGCCATCGAGTGTTCCCTTGCGCGCTGGCGGGGCAGCACACGATCCCGGTCGAAGAGATCGTGATCGTTCTCATTTTCCCACGTTCAAGGTTTACGGGCCGATTCTCATCTGCCAGGATAACTGTCCGAGCGCGACTCGGAATAGTGGCGAGCGGCTCGGAATAGTGGCGAGTGGCGAGTGAAGCCGGGGGGAGCGGTGGCAGCGGCGATCTTTGATTTTCTCGCCACTCGCCACTATCAAAGGAACGGCCGTCATCAAGATTTACGGCCAGATCTACGCGCCGAACTTCGACTTCATCCTTCGCAATTCCGACATCGATCCCTGATCGCGATGATCCCGGAAGGCGGCGGAAGACCCAGCGGTCGCCGAGCCTTTCTGGCAGAGCCGCCGACCGACTGTTTACAATGAGTCGTAACCGCCCGCGGCGTGATCTTGAGCTCGCAACGAGGATGGCACGTCATGCGACTAACGATCTGGTTAACGGTAATACCATTGATAGGTCTGGCCTTCGGAGCATGGCCGTCGCAACTCAAGGGTAACGTGCAGACCGATACCCGCCGGTCGGCACTTCAGCCGGTGTCGTTCCGGCCGCTTGCCCTGGGACAGGTCAAGCCGTCAGGCTGGCTTCGAGAGCAGCTCGAGACGCAAGCCGCCGGACTCAGTGGGCATCTCGATGAGTTCTGGCCCGATATGAAGAACAGTGCCTGGATCGGTGGCAACGCCGAGAGCTGGGAGCGCGTTCCTTACTGGCTCGACGGAATCGTTCCCCTCGCCTACCTGCTCGACGATCAGGCGCTTCAAGCCAGGATCAAGCCCTTCATCGATTCGATCATCGAGCACCAGCATCCCGACGGCTGGCTTGGACCTGTTGGCGATACGGCCGGACACAAGCCGTACGACCCCTGGCCGCTCTTCCCCCTGTTCAAGGCTCTGACCCAGTATCAGGAGGCGACCGGAGATCCCCGTGTCGTCCCCGCGTTGCTCAGGTGCGCCCGCAAAATCGATCAGGTCGTCGATCAAACACCCCTCTATAGCTGGGCGAAGACGAGGGTGGCCGACTTCGCCGTCAGCCTCTATTGGCTGTACGACCGGACCGGTGAAGCCTGGCTGCTCGACCTGGCCCGCAAGGCGTTTGCCCAGGGCCACGACTGGCGGGCGCAGTTTGATGACTTCAAGTTCACCGGTAAGACCCAGAACCGGTTCGATCTCGACACCCATGGCGTGAACACCGGCATGGCGCTGAAATACGGCGGGATTCGTTACCTCCACACTGGCGACGCTCGCGACAAGAACGCGATCTTCCCGATGCTCGATCTCCTCGACAAGCATCACGGCCAGGCCACCGGCATCTTCACCTGCGACGAACACCTGGCCGGCTGCAGCCCGTCCCAGGGAACCGAACTCTGCACCGTGGTGGAAGCCATATACTCTCTCGAGGCCCTGTCGGCCGTCACCGTCGACGCCCGCCTGGGCGACCGGCTGGAGAAGCTCGCTTTCAACGCCCTCCCGGCCACGTTCAAGAAAGACATGACCGCGCACCAGTACGACCAGCAGTGCAACCAGGTAATCTGCTCCAATGAATGTGAGTATGATTATGTGAACAACGGACTTGATTCTAACCTTTATGGCCTGGAACCGAACTTCGGCTGCTGCACGGCCAACCTGCACCAGGGCTGGCCGAAGCTCACATCGTCTCTCTGGATGAGAAGCGCCGATGGCGGCCTGGCCGCAATCGCCTATGCCCCCTGCATCGTCGAGACCCAGATTCAGGGCAAGCCGGTGAGGGTCGAGGTCACAACCGATTATCCGTTCCGCGACACCATCGAGATCGCGGTGACCGTGCCGCAGGCCAGGAGTTTTTCCCTTCATCTTCGGGTGCCCGCGTGGACGAAGGACCCGACGATCCGTGCCGATTCGGTGAAGACCGTGATCGGGGAACCAGGTCGGTATTTCTATATCCAAGGAACGTGGAGTGGAACCAAGACGATCTCGCTACGTCTGCCGATGTCGGTGCGTCTTTACCACGGGTTTAACGATTCCGTGGCGATCGAACGTGGTCCGCTGGTCTATGCACTCAAGATCGGGGCTGAGTGGAGGAAGGTGAAGGACAACCCTCAGTTCGCCGACTGGGAGGTCTTTCCGACGACACCCTGGAACTATGCGCTCGAGATCGATCGCGAGCACCCGGAGCGATCGATGACTTGTGATCAGCGGCCGACGGGCACCTCTCCCTTCACATCCGAGGCAGCTCCAGTGATCGCCAGGGTCAAGGGGCGGCGTTTGGCCGATTGGAAGATCGCCAAAGGGGCGGCCGCTCCGCCGCCGTCGAGCCCGGTGAAAAGCGCAGCCCCCCTCGAGAAGTTGATCCTGATCCCCTACGGATGCACCGACCTGCGGATCACCGAGTTCCCGACGCTGGCACCGCACTGACCATCGAGGATGAGCGATCGTTCCCTGTCCGCGCAGGGCGGGCCTACCACGTCTCTGCTCCTCGAGCATCTTAATGGACAACCATCTCGACCCACGCTTCGATGCCGCCCTCGAGAGACCGAGCCTGGCTTCCTGGCGATCGATCGTGCTCAAGTTGACTCTCTTTGTGGGGGTCCTGGTCGCGCTCACGGCCGGCACCCTGATCACGGTCGGATTCTATTACACCAGCCTCATGCTTCGCGATCAGATTGACAACCGGCTCTCCGCGATGGCCGATGACCGGCGGGCCTTGTTGCTGGCCGGGCTCCACCATCTCGAAGAACGAGTTCGCATTCTTACCAGTCGATACCGGCTGATCGATGTCCTCGATCGCCAAGCTGGCGGGTTGACCCCACGCGAGCGCTTGCAGGGAAACAGCGAGCGGACTCTTGACGACGTGCGTCGCGACACCGACGGGCTCCTTGCCTTCTGGATCGAGGACCAGGCTGGGGACATGATTGTCTCCAGCGGCCCGCGGCATCTGCTCGATCTCTTTTCCGCGGATGCAAGAACGCCGCGTGTCGCGAGCCGTGATCCGGCACTGATCGGGTTTCCGCGCCATACCGGTGAAACCTACGCCGCGCTCTTTCGCACGGTGGCCAGGTCAAGAACCCACGGAGTCGTGGGGCAATTGATGCTCGTGATCGATGTCGGCCCGATCCTGTCCGAGCCCTCCGATCCCAGGCGGTTAGGGGACACCGGAGAGGTGCTGGTGGGAGTTCGGGATCACGATATGACGCGTTACCTGATCCCTCCCCGGCTGAATCCTCGCGAGATCGAGTTTCCAGCAAGCCGTACTCCCGCCATGAACCGGGCCGTTGCTGGGGAACATGGGTTCATGCGGACCCACGACCGGTTGGGGCACGAGGTCCTGGCGGCCTTTCGGCCGGTGGGCTACGAGGACTGGGGCTTGGTGGCCAAGATGGATGTCGCCGAGGCCTATGCACCCATCAACCGGCTGCGTCGGCTCCTGCTGGCCATTGGCGGTCTGATCTTGACCCTGGGCCTGGCCGCATCGTACCTGATCGCACGGCAGAATACGGTGCCGATCCGCAAGCTGGCGGCGACGGCCGACGCCATCGCCCGGGGCCAGCTCGACGCCCGCATCGACGTGAACTCAGGTGATGAGATCGGTGTTCTGGGGCTTGCATTCACCCGGATGACCGAGCAGCTCGCACGCTCGCACACCGATCTCGAGCAGCGTATCATCGAGCGCACCCGGGACCTGGAAGCTATGCGCGACCTGCTCGACGCGTTCTTCCGGATCTCCACATCCCGGCTCGATCCCCAGAACATCGAACGAACCTTCGACTCGGTGCTGCGGTTCTGTCATCAACTTGGTTATGACCTGGCGATGGTCTCCCTGGTCGATCGCGAAGCGGGAGTGATTCGCGGAGTCCGAGGCGCGGGAACAATGTCGGAAGTGGTCGCAGTGACGGTGCGACCGCTGCAGGGCGATGACATTCTGGCTATCGTCGTTCGCGAGGGACACTCGGTCGTGATCGGCGACTCCACGACCGACACGCGGTGCGATCAGGCGGCAGTTGCCCTGGCCCAGATCCGCGGGCAGATCATCTTGCCGCTCATCGGCGACGAGGTGCTGGGCACGCTCCAGGTGGCGACTCCCGAGATCCTCCTCCCTGAGCGAGTCGATCTTCGCCCACTCGAATCGCTGGCCAGCCACACCGCTCGGGCGCTCAACGGCCTGAAGCAGGTGGAGGAGATTCGCCGGCTCAACCGCAGCCAGGAGCAACAGGCCGTCGAGCTGGTCAAGTCCGCGGCGGCCCTGCGGGAACAGACCTGGATTCTCCAGCTGGTTCTCGACTGCATGCGAGAGGGGGTGGTCGTTGCCGACCGCGAGGCGCGTTTACTGGTGTTCAACCCGGCCGCCGAGCGGATTCTGGGCCGGAGCTCCAGCTTTGCCGCAACCGAGCGCTGGGCCCCCCTGTACAAGGTGTACCGGCCCGACCGCGTCACTCCGTACGCCACCGAAGATCTGCCCCTGTTCCGCGCGATCCGAGGAGAATCCCTGGATCATGCGGAGCTTTACATCGCCCATCCCAGCCTGCAAGACGGGTCATGGATGCTGGTCAACGCCCGACCCTTGCGGGATGACCAAGGCGAGATCCAGGGTGGAATGGTCGTCTTCCACGACGTCACGCACCTCAAGAATGACGAGCGGCGGCTTGCTGTCCAGCACGCCACAACTCGAGTACTCTCCGAGGTCGATTCTCTGACCGAGGCGATTCCCCTGATTCTGGAGATCGTCGGCCAGCGCCTAGACTGGGACATCGGATCGTTCTGGAGACTCGAACAGGGCCAGTTGCGGTGCGTCACGCTCTGGCACGGTTCCGGCACTGCGTTCCCCAACTTTGAGGAGATGACCCGCAAGATCACGTTCGCCCTGGGTTCCGGCCTTCCCGGCCGAGTCTGGTCGGCCCGCAAGGGCGCGTGGATCGCCGAGCTGTCCCATGACTCGAATTCCTCGCGCTGGTCGGCCGCTGCCACGGACGGCCTGCGTTCCGGGTTTGCCATTCCGATCCTGGTGCGCGGCGAATGTCTGAGCGTGCTCGAGTTTTTCAGCCGCGTGCCGCGCTCATCCGACCAGGAACTGCTCGAAATGATGACCAGCCTGGGGAGCCAGATCGGACAGTTCATCGATCGCCACCAGATGCACGCCCGGGTCGTCCAGTCCGAGAAACTCGCCTCGCTCGGCATGCTGAGTGCCGGCGTAGCCCACGAGATCAACAATCCCCTGGCCTACATAGCCAACAACCTCGCTGTTCTCGAGCGGGACATCAGGTCGCTACTCACTCTCCTGGCGACCTACGAGAAAGCCAACGATCTGCTGGCGTCGAGCAGGCCAGAGCTTCTCGGCGAGATCGATCGGCTCAACGAGGAGTGCGATTTCCCTTATATCAAGGGGAGCCTCGACAAGATCCTGCGGAGCACGCGGCAGGGCGTCATGCGCGTGGCCGAGATCGTGAACAACCTTCGAGGCTTCGCCCGGCTTGACCGGGCCGCCATCGACCAGATCGACATCCATGAAGCTTTGAGCTCGGCACTCGAGATGATCCGTGGCCGGTTGCACCACCTGCATATCTCCGTCGAAGAGGAGAAGAGCGAACTTCCTCTGATCACGGCATCCCCGGTGCAGATCAACCAGGTTTTCTTGAACCTGCTGGTCAACGCCATGCAGGCGATCGAGGCGACGCACCAGGAGTACGGTCGAATCATAATTCGTACGCAACGTAACGCAAAGGACGTGATCATCGAGATCGTTGACAATGGCTGCGGCATCCCCGCAGAGGTCTTGCCTCAGATCTTCGATCCCTTCTTCACCACCAAGACGGTCGGTGACGGCACTGGTCTGGGTCTGAGCATCACGCACGGAATCGTGCAGGACCACGGGGGCCGCATGGAGGTCGAGAGCACCCCCGGGCGCGGGACCTGCTTCCGCGTCATCCTGCCTGTCTTGCTCAGTTGTCCATTAAGGTGAGACCGCCGGGTTGCCCCTGCCTCAGACCCATGCAGCCCTTGTGACATCGTCATTCTGCCAGTGGGCGCACGGAAGTACGCTCCGAATGTTTGGCAACCCTCGCCCAACGCAGCAGGTGCGGTCAAACCGGGGGGTCGGGGCGGAGCCCGGAGGCTGCATCTTGGGGTTTCGTGCCTCGATCGTTTAGAATAACTTCCCGCGATTGCGCTCAGGCCACCACAGGGTGGTGGTCAGTTCACCGCGCGCAGGGCGAACGCAGCCGAATTCGAAGGCGAGGTCGCCACCGGCATGTCAGACCTTCACGAGTGATCGCACTCGGCTAGGTGCGGCTGAACTTCCAGTTCAGTTGCAGCCTTGCGTGGCTCCATGGATCGGACGACCGTTGCCATCTTGGCCTGGCCGGAGCCGAGATAATGACGTTCCAAAGCATTCCCGAGGTGATTCCCATTGGCATCGCCGCCGTGTTTTCCGGCGCCCTGGCCGTTTTCGCCTGGCGTCGCCGCTCGATGCCGATGGCACCGGCCTTCGTGACCATGATGGCGGGCGAGACGGTCTGGGCTCTTGGCTCGGCGCTGGAGCCGAGCATCGTCGAGTTACCCATCAAGCGCCTGTGCATCGATCTGCGACTCCTCGGTACGGTCACCGCGATACTAGGCCTGATGGCTTTTGTCTTCCGCTACAAGGGCCTTTTCCGCTGGCTGAAGGCTGATCGATTCGGCGCGATTTGCGCCCCGGCACTTCCCCTGCTCCTCTTGGCCTGGACAGATCCCTGGCACAATCTTTACTGGGCCAGGCTCGAAATCGGGAGTATCGGTGGGTCCTCGATCGCGATCCGGTCGTTCGGCCCCGGATTCTGGGCGATGTGCGCGTACTGCTATGCCCTGGGGGCTCTCTCGACACTCCTGCTGATCCAGGCGGTGTTTCGTTCCACTGGTCTGTACCGTGTCCAGGCTGCGGTGATGCTCTTCGGGGTGCTCTTGCCGTGGGTGGTAGATATCAGCGACATGCTGCGGCTTTTCAGGTTCATCCCCGTCGACCTGGTCTCGATGACCTTCGCGGTGACCGGACTCACCTTCTTGCCCGCACTGTTCCGATTCCGACTGCTGGACCTGCCCCCGGTCGCCTGGGCGATGGTCGTCAAGCGGATGGATGACGTGGTCGTCGTGATCGACCCCTGGGGCCGGATTGTCAACCTGAACCCGGCCGCCGAGCGACTGATTGGCAGGAAGTCTCGCGAAGTCACCGGAGTCGAGGCAGCCCGGGCGTTCAGCGAGTGGTCCGCACTGGCCGATCGGCTCGGTCGAGTCGAAGGGCACGAAGAGTGCTTTGAGCTAGACGGACCCGATTCGGCCACGGCCTCGTCGTTCAATGTGCGGATCTCGCCCCTAGGCGACGACGTCCGTCCCGTCGGCTGGGCTCTGGTCTTGCGAGACATCACCGGACTCAAGCGCGCTGACCAGGAGCGGGTTCGAATGCTGAGCGAGCAGGCGGCCCGGGCCGAGGCCGAGACGACGAATCGGGCCAAAGACCGCTTCCTGGCCATACTGAGCCATGAGCTCCGCACGCCGTTGACCCCTATTCTCGCCACGGTGGCGGCGATGCTGGACGACTCCGCGACACCCGGTGAGTTTCGCAACGTATTGGAAATGATTCACCGCAATGTGACCCTGCAAGCCCGGCTGATCGACGACCTTCTCGACCTGACTCGCATCCGCAGAGGCCAGCTCCACCTGAAGCGCGAGGTCATCGACGCGCACGGACTGGTCCACCAGGTCGTCGAGATCTGCTGCGAGGATCTCCGCTCAGCGCGCCTCCAGCTTGTGCTTGACCTCGCGGCCCGGCGCCACGACGTCGACGCCGACCCGGCCCGCTTGCAGCAGGTCCTCTGGAACCTGATCAAGAACGCGATCAAGTTCAGTCCGACGGGGGAAGGCACCGTCACCATCCGGTCACGAAATCGCGATGACGACCCCTTGCAAGTCGGCGGCTCGTGGCTGGTGATCGAAGTCAGCGATGAGGGCATCGGCATTGAGCCGGAGTTGCTCCCCCGCATTTTTAGCATGTTCGAGCAAGGCGGTCCCTCGACCGGACCGAAGTTCGGAGGCTTGGGGCTAGGCCTGACCATCAGCCGATCGATCGTCGAACAGCACGGGGGCCACCTCGGAGCTTCCAGCGAAGGCCATGGGAGGGGGGCCACGCTGACCCTCGAGCTCCCCGTTGTCGCTGCCCCCATATCCCGACCTTCCCTTCCGCCCTCCACTCCCCGCGTGGTGATGAGCCATCGATGCCTGAAAATTCTCATGGTTGAAGACAATAAAGATACCCTCAATTACTTCTCACAGATGCTCAAGCAGCGGGGCCACGTCGTCCGCATGGCCACCAACCTGGCGACGGCCCTGCGCGTGGCCTCGGAGACCGACTTCGAGCTCCTGATCAGCGACATCGAGCTGCCAGATGGTAGTGGTTTGGAACTCATGTGGAAGCTTCGGTCCAAGGGCACTGTCAAGGGTATCGCGCTCTCGGGTTTCGGATCGTCCGACGACGTCGAACAGAGTCGTTGCGCGGGATTCTCCGAGCACCTCACCAAGCCTGTCGAGTTTCGGCACCTGGAGGAGGCGATTCAGCGTGTGGCGGCCAGCAGCCAGCTCGAGGGTCTGGTCAAGAATTGACGCCCCGGCAACCGCGCTGAACGCCGTCGCACAGCCTTTCGGCAAGAGTGGCTGTGAGGAGTGCGGCGGCAACGGATTGCGGCAAGACGCTCCCGGCCTCCGAACGCCACCGATCGAGGAGGCCAATCACGATCGACCTGTAGTGGGGGCTCGGGAGGGCCTGTGCGATCTCGGCTCGCAACGTTCCCCAGTCGGTACCATCGCTCCGCCCGAGACGGGCTATGACGGCCTGGACGACGGGGGACGGCAGCGCCTTCGCCAGCCGCCACGCTTCCTCGGCGATCAGGAGGTATCCCCCGCCCATAGCTGCCCCCTCATTCACAGTGCCGCCCCCGCCTCGTGATCGTCCTGGTCCGCAGTACTATCCATGAGTTTTTCAGCCTCCGTGAGATTCGATCCCACCGGCTTCGGGGGCGTGATCGACGCGTCGGTCTCGGCGACGATCGTCGTCTTGGGGACGTGCTCGACATGGTACGTAAAGAACGCCAGTTTAGCCGACTCGACCGTGGATACGAGCACGGAGCGGTCCAGGTACTTGTTGCCCCGCTCGCACGAGGTCTCTGGTAGGAACAGGCACGCATGGCAGGCGGCACCGTGCAAGGTCAGCCCGTCCTTGATCGGGTGGTGCTCTGCACACAGCGGGTCGGAGGCGCAGAGCCGCATGGCTTCGAGGGCCTGGTCGAGATGACGCCCCAGCGCCATCGGTTCACCACGAGCGACTAGCCCGCCGAGGGTGCCTTCGCTGTCAGGGGCGGCGGTGTAGAGCAGGATGCCTGCCATCGGCTCCTTCTCGCCCCCCGGAGGATGAGAGTAGATCCGCTCTCGGATGCTCGCCGTCGAGTAACCGCATTCCATTGCGAACTGACGGATCAGGGCATGGGACAGAGAGTGCAGCAAGACGTACCGCATCGTCGGGAAGCCGTCGTCGGGCTTAAGGCCCCGGTTCAGTCGCCATCGTCGGTGCGCCTCGAAGAATTCCCCCTCCCGTTCCTTGGTCTTCTTGACCCACATCTCGATGGAGTGCTCCGAGAACTGAAGGAAGACCCCCTCGCCCCGGATCTCCGAGGTGGGCACCCACTTGGGGACCGTCCGGCTCAGGGGCACTCTCTGGTCCTTGGGGAAATCGCCGAGCTCTGTGTACTCGCCCGGCGACTCGATGCGGGTGAACCCGATCAGGGACCGCACCTCTCGCAATCGCTCGGCCAGGACGACCTTCTTCAAAAGGTGCCGGTAAGGCTTGGGTGAATCGACAACCCGGAGCTTGAAATTCCGGCTGTTGCGGCTGGAGTCGGGGTTCGAGAAAACCTCCCATTCGGGGCGTCGGACATCGACGAATTCGTCGTCGTCCTGGGCGCTAGAGCACTTCCTCTTGGTGACTGCCTCCCAAATCTGATCTTCGGTGTGGGTCGCCAAGCCCTTGAGCAGCCTCCGCTTCATCTTCACATCGCGGCCCGATTCGCACTCCTCAAGCTCTGCCCAGTTCATCTCGATCAACTGCGCCAGCTTATCGCTCGATGTCGGGATCGAGAGCACTGACAAAGGGATCGGGAACCAGCTATTCGAGGCTCCGAGCAGAATTGCCCGCTGTTTCCCTTTGCAGGGGTCTTCGTCATACTTCCGCAGGTGAGGCTGACGGCCCCTGCATTGGCTCAATTCGTCCCTGCCCTCGTCGCTGAAGGCATCGCTCATGCGGCGAGTCTTGTTGCACTTCACGCATTCGACCTGGATGTCAGCAACCTCGCCCGATGCCCCTAGCTCATAGAGCCTCAATTCGTAGCGGCAGTCGGTCTTGCCTCGGTGGACAAACTCGACCCACGGGAATTCGTCCAGATGGCCATTCTCGCAGGCCACGAGGAACCGGGCCGGGACGACCGTAGGTGGCTTGCCCGGCTTCTTGCAGATCCGGTGGACGTACCGGCTGCGGTCCTTGCGGTAGGGATCGAGCTTCAACTCGAAGAGCCCGGACTGAATCGGAGCCAGCAACCGGCAATGGGGATGGGGGCATACCTTCCAGCGGGGGAAGGGGGCCACCGGGACGCCGACATTGGCCGTGTCGTCGAACGGGCTGGAAGCGACTCCTGTCGACTCGCTCGTCAGGGGCGGGGTCAGCAGCTTCGCTACCTGCGGCCCCAGCTCTCCCTGGACGGCCTTCAGCAGCCGTGGCTCGCTAATCTCCGTCGTCCCCTGCTCGACTGGCCAGTCGTCGAGCCCCATGACCATGACCGACAGATTGGGCAACTCGACGGTGGCCCCTACCCCGAAAGTATAGAGCAATTGGCTGGGCCGAATCTCGCCGATCTTGCGGCGATCGGAGGTCGTGCTCATGATCCTTCCTCCTCCTCGCCTTCAGTGTCCTCGCTGACCGCTGCCACAAAGCCGGGATCGGCATCCAGCCCTCCGTCGTGGAAGATCAGGCCCACATTCGGCTCGACATCCCGCAGGGAGTTCAAGCAAGTGAAGTCGTCCCAGGGTTCCAAACCAGGCCGGTGCAACAGGCCGACCGTCACGCCATCCCGCTCCTCGTCGTAACCCAGAACCCGGCCTCCGACCGTGTGCTGGGCTTCTGCAAGCCACTGGTCGATCCGCTCGTTCAACTCGGTCTTGAGGTTCTTGATGAAGTCGTCGTCGGTCGAGCCGATCAGTTCAGCCCGACGCACGATACTCTGAATCGCCTCCTTCACATAGGGATGGTTGCGGTCGATCCGGCTGGCCTTCTTGTTGGCGTTGAACTCCGTCCCCTGAAGTCGCACGCAGGACACGAGGAGGGCCGTCAACCCCCGGCTCAACGCCCCCGAGGCGAACGGCGTTACCGACAGGGCCTCGACGTGGTTGTAGAACGTGGCGTGGTAGTGCTCGAACCGCTCGTAGTGGGACAGATCACGGGGTCGGGTCCAGTTGAAGACCGTGAAGACAAGACCCGGATACTTTCGACCAACACGGCTTGTGGCCTGGATGTACTCGGCAGTCGTCTTGGGCTGACCGCCGACCACCATCAGGCCGAGCCGCTGCACGTCCACACCGACCGACACCATGTTGGTCGCCAGGAGGACATCGAGGGGTAGCTTGGGCAAGTCCCCGAAATGTCCCTGCCGCTTCAATTCCTTCCGCTTGGCCTCGTTCTGGAGATCGAAGGTGACCTCCAGATGATCCAGAACCTCCGGGATGTCGGTGGAATCTTTGCGGGAAGTCAATTCGTCGATCGAGTAGAGTGTGCGGCGTGATAGCCCACGCTGCTCCATCTTACCGAGGCGAGTTCGCACATCGTCATCGACGAGCCGCCTCATCCCGCCCAGCTCCCGCATCGAATTGAAACAGCCGATCAAGGTCATCCACGGGTCCACCTCCTTGCCGTAGCCTTTCTTCTCGTACAACGTCTGGGCGGCGGACAGCAGGGCCACATAGACCCGGATCAAGGCAACCTTGAGCCGCCGCCCGGGCGCACAGATGCCGATGTAGCGGCGACCAGGCAAGTCCTCGGAGGGCGTGCGTTGGAGGGCGAAGAAGTTATCCTGAGCTTCGAGCCCATTGGGCGGGAATATGCTGACTCTCCGCAAGAACGTCGCATGCACTTGATCCCCAGCCTTGCGAATTGTCGCCGTGGAGGCGATGACCTTGGGTCGAACGGTCTTGCCCTCAACTTCCCAGGAGCAGAGCTTGTCCACCGCAGTCTCGTAGAGCCCCACCAGCGTACCCAGGGGGCCGCTGATGAGATGCAACTCATCCTGGATGATGAGGTCAGGTGGTCGCACCGGGGCATGGGGTCTCGTCTTGGCTGGGGAATGCTTGTCTTTCTTGGGGTGCGAGTCGGCGTCCTCGATTTCAGGGGATCGGAACCCGTGGCGGTCGCAGTAGCCCTCGACGTGGCCGAAAAGCATCTGGACCTTGCCGTTCCAGGGCATCTGGGCGAATTTGTCCACCGTGGCGATGAGCAGCGTGGGCAATCTGCGATAGATCTCCTCATCCACCACGAGTACCGGGATGCCTTCGAGCGGCGACTGCTTGGCGCTGAAGGGGCACTTGCCCAGCACGTCGCCGCAGTAGGTCACGGTGCGGCAGCGGCCCTTGCCGTAGGTCTCGACCTTGATGTGCTGGCCGGGGTTAATCTTGGCCCCGCACCAGGGGCAGTTCGTCAGTTGGTGGGGGGAACCGCTCCCCTTGCCCTTGTACTTGCCGCCGTGCTCCATCTGGACAGCCTCGGCGGCGGCGTCGGTCGTGTTCGGCGTCGTCTTCTGCCCGACC
>JAFAHT010000493.1 GCA_019237095.1 Planctomycetaceae bacterium | reverse complement strand
GGGCCTGCTCGACGACGTCGGGGGCCTGCTCGACGACGGCAGGGGCCTGCTCGACGACGGCAGGGGCCTGCTCGACGACGTCGGGGGCGACATCTGTGGTGGCCGCCGTCTGCGCATCGCCGGCTGGCTTTCCGGCTTTCTTCCTGGCTCCTCGCGGCACCGGGGGAGGGGCGAAGAGGGCGCCGGCGGGTGCGGGGCGGCCGGAAAGAGGCTCGAGCGGGATCGGCTGCTGGGCCTGGTGGGGGTGATTCGCGCCCACATGGAGCTTGAGCTTGTCGATCATCTGACGGCCGAGCTTGCTCTTGGGCAGCATCCGCTGGATTGCCAGCTCAAGAATACGCTCGGGCCGTCGCTGGAACAGTTTCCAGGCCGCCTCGTCGCGCTGGCCGGCGGGGTACCCCGAGTAGCGCTGGTAGGATTTCTGCTGCCACTTGTTGCCCGTGAAGACCACCTTGTCCACGTTGGTGACGATGACGTAGTCGCCGGTGTCGATGTGGGGCGTGTAAGTTGGACGGTGCTTGCCCATCAGGATCGGGGCAATCTGGGCGGCGAGGCGGCCGACGACCTGTTCGGAGGCGTCGATCACATACCACTGCCGCGACAGCTCCCCGGTCTTGGCTTGGTAACAGTTCATGGAGATAAACGCCTGACTCTTTCGAAACACACCGTTAGAGGCTTGATCGCAAGGAAAAACACCATCGTACCGCGCGCGGTGCGATCGTCAAGACCGCTTTGGATGAGGTCGCCGGTCGGTCGGGCTGGCGAATTGGTCGATGATCAAGGATGGTTCCGTCTGTTCATGACTTCAATCGCTCTGCGATGGTCTTCAGAGCGTGCTCGAGGGCTTCGGGAATCTTCTCGGGGTTCTTGCCGCCGGCCTGGGCGAGGTCGGGCCGGCCGCCGCCGCCGCCGCCGACGATCGATGCTACCTGCTTCAGCCAGTTGCCCGCGTGCAGGCCGCTCTCGACCAGGTCCCGGGACAGGCCGGCGACGAGCTGAACCTTGCCCTCGGCGGCCGTGATCAGGAGCACGGCCAATCCCTGCCCGACCTTGCGACGCAGACCGTCGATCAGCACGCGCAACTCATCGGGCGACTGGTTGTCGACGGCCCTGACCACCACCGTCGCGTTACCGACGGAGCTTGCCCCGGCTACCAGGTCATCGACGGAAACCTTGTCGCCGCCATCGGTTCGACGCGAGGAGGCCTGCTTCTTCAGGTTCTTGAGCTCCTCCAGCAGGGCCGCCACGCGATCACCGAGCTGGGTTTGGGGCACGCGCAGAGTCGAGGCAACCTGCGACAGCACCGCCTCCTCCTGGCGGACATGAGCCAGGGCGCCCTCGCCGGTCAGCGCGGTGATCCGCCGAGTGCCCGCGGCCACCGACTCCTCGCCGATGATCTTGAACAGCCCCACCTGGCCGACATTGTCCAGGTGCGTCCCGCCGCAGAGTTCCTTGGAGAACTCTTTGGAGGGCTCACCCATCTGCACCACCCGGACGATTTCCGGATATTTTTCACCGAAAAGTGCCATGGCGCCCAGCGCCTTGGCCTCGGCGATGGGCATCTGGGTCCAGCTCACGGGCGAGCCGGTCATGGCCAGGGCGTTGACGGTGTTCTCGATCAGGTCGAGCCGTTCCTTGCCGATCGCCTCGGGGTTGGCGAAATCGAACCGCAGCCGGTCCGGCTCGACCTTGCTGCCGGCTTGCTGGGCGTGCTTGCCCAGATGCCGGTGCAGGGCATGGTGCAGCAGGTGGGTCGCCGAGTGGGCGCGGCGGATCGCCTGTCGGCGCTGGGCATCGACCGTTGCCGTCACCTGGGAATTCAGGCTGACGACACCCTCGGCCACCCGGCCGATGTGGAGAATGAAGTCGTGATCCCGGCGCGTGTCCTCGACCGCGAAGACAAACCCAGCGCCGCGGATCGTGCCGGTGTCGCCGATCTGCCCTCCCGCCTCGGCGTAGAACGGTGTCCTGTCGAGGACGAGGGAAACTGGCGGGCCGGCGGTAGGCGACGCGGTGGCGAAATCGGCGAGCTGTCCTTGCTCAAGGATGCCGATCACGGTCCCCGTGGCCTCGGTCGTCTGGTAGCCGAGGAACTCGGACCCATGGTGATAGGCCTGCCTGAGCGTGTCGAGCGGGCCGGTGGCGAAGACGTCGGCGGCCTCGGTGGTACCCCGGGCGAGCTTGCGGGCCTCGTCCTGAGCCTCCTTGAAGCTGACCATATCGACCCGCAGGTTCTGGTCGGCCGCCAGGCTTTCGGTGATCTCGATGGGGATGCCGTAGGTGTCGTGGAGCTTGAACGCCGCGCGGCCGTCGATCGTGTCGGACCCGCCGGCCTTGGTCCGCCGGAACACGTCGTTGATCATCCGCATGCCGTTTTCCAGGTTGCGCAAGAACCGCTCTTCTTCCTCGCGAATGACGTGCTGGATTCGCGGCACGCTGTCGCGGAGCTCGGGGTAGCCGCCTTTCATGGCCTCGGCCACGACCGGTGGCAGCTTGTGCAGAAACGGCTCGCGCTGGCCCATCTGATAGGCGTCGAGCACGGCCCGGCGCAGCAGGCGGCGGACGACATACCCTTGCTTCTCCGGTCCCGGCCGGACGTTTTCATGGATGCAGAAGGTCAGGGCGCGGACATGATCGCTGGCCCGGCGGATGCGGACGCCGTCGAGCGTGTCCTGGCTCATTGCGTTGTAATTGACCTCCAACGCCTCGGCCGTGGCGGCGACGATGGGTTTGAAGACGTCGATCTCGAAGTTCGACCGCACGCCCTGCAGGGCCGCCGCCGCTCGTTCCAGGCCCATGCCGGTATCGATGTTTTTCGTGGGCAAGGGCTCGAGCTGGCCGGGGCCGACGCGGTTGAACTGGGTGAAGACGAGGTTCCAGATCTCGACCTCTTCGACCCCGTCGCCATGATAGAAGATCTCGGAGCAGGGGCCGCAGACGCCGTTGGGGCCGTGCGTCGGAGCGCCGGCCGGCCAGAAGTTGTCGTCTTCTCCCATCCGGGTGATCCGGTTCGCGGCGACGCCCACCTCCTTGTGCCAGATGTCGAAGGCCTCGTCGTCCTCGAGGTAGACGGTGAAGGTCAGCCGGTCAGGCGCGATCTTGAGCACGCGGGTCAAGAACTCCCAGGCCCAGTGGATCGCCTCGCGCTTGAAGTAATCGCCGAAGCTGAAGTTGCCCAGCATCTCGAAGAAGGTCATGTGCCGCGGCGTCTTACCCACGTTCTCGATGTCGCCGGTACGGATGCATTTCTGGCAAGTCGTGGCGCGTTTGAAACCGGGTTCGCCCAGTCCCATGAACTCGCGCTTGAACTGGTTCATGCCGGCCGGCGTGAAGAGCACCGTCGGATCATTGGGAACAAGCACGTCGCTGGGTCGGCGGACACAGCCCCGGGAGGAAAAGTACTCGAGATAGGCTTCGCGAAGGTCGTCGGTTTTCATGGAGATTGTGGCGTCGAGGGCCGGAAAAACTGGGTTGCTGCGGAGGATCGTCTGATCATCTGGCTGTGCGATCGGGCTCGGCCGGCCCGCGCCGGCCGCGGCAGGGCAAGAAGCGAATGGGCATGGACCGCGCCCGTCATTGTGCAGGACGAAGAACCCGGCGGCAACCCGGGATCGGTCCGCACACAGGGCGGTTTCCCGCCGGCTTAACTTGATTTTGCGGCTTTCCTATGAATGTTTCTTCCAGAACGCGGCTAGCGTTTCAGCCTCGGGTTCGGCCAGTGGAGCGTGGAGCACCACCTCGGTGGGTCCACGCGGTCCGCCGTCATTGCCGCGCGCCGAGTTGGGTATCCATGGTCTGGACAGATGAGCCGTAAAATGTTGAGAAATGTCGAGAAAACGCGGAGTTCAAGCAGCCTCTGACCTCCCCAAACCCTCCACATTGTGTTAGGCTGGTCTAGACCGGTCGCATGCATGGAGATTTTTGGACCCGTCAACAGAAGTTTATAAAACCGGAATGACCTGGAGGGCCACGATGGAATCCTCAGTCGGTGCCTATCAGGCGAAGACGCACCTCCCCCAGCTTCTCGACCGGGTCGAGGGCGGCGAGACGATTACCATTACCAGGCACGGGAAGCCTGTTGCCAAGCTCATCCCTGCCGCCGTCGACACGGCGAAGCCTGACGTCAGAAAGGTGATCGAGGAGATGAAGCGGTTCCAGGCGGAGCAAGGTCCGACCCTCGGGCCTGGCCTCAGCATTCGGGACCTCATTGAAGAGGGGCGCCGTTTCTAGTTCGGCGAACGCATCGGTCAAGGAGTCGTGATGGAGAGCCCCAAAGAGTTCGTCCTCGACGGCTCGATCACGATGGCTTGGTATTTCAAGGACGAGATGAACGACTACGCCAACGCCGTCCGTGACGGCCTGGACCAGAACCAAGCTGTCGTCCCGTCCCTGTGGCCGCTCGAGGTCGCGAACGCCGTTGTGATGGGCGAGCGGCGGAAGCGGTCAACTCCCGCGCAGGCCGCGACCTGGTTGAGCTTCCTCAGTGCCCTCCCCATCGTCATCGATGGCGAGACGTCGGCTCGGGCCTGGGGCGATACCCTGGGCCTCGCTCGTGCTTACAACCTTTCCGCGTACGATGCGGCGTATCTTGAGCTCGCGATGAGGCGGGGGGTCCAGCTTGCCACGCTTGATGACAAGCTGAAAGCCGCGGCGGCCTCGGCTGGCGTGCCCTTGCTCGTCGTCAATTGAAGGGGCCGCCCGCAGGGACGAAGCTGAAGGGGCCGCCCGCAGGGACGAAGCGTCATTTCTCGGCGGGTCAAGAAACAGGGCGAACAAAGGGACGTTCTTAATTGTTGCGGCAAGATGCCCAGTTTGCGGAGAGCCGGTTTGCTGGATCGTGCGATTTACCAAAACAATTACGAACGTCCCCTTCGCCTATTCCTTGGTTTACGTGAGCAACTTGAGTGCCGTTGAGCTGACGGCAAAAAGGTTGTTGATATACAGGCTCCAATACGCGCTTGGGGGGTGCTGTGCAGTATCGCACGCATCATCGACGTTCAAAGATCTTCGTAGATTCTTTACATTTCACGCCATTCTTTCTTCACATTGATCACTTACGCTCTTGACCAGTCGTGCGAGCGCAAACTTTTTCGATTTCCATGCCAATTTCGTGCCGAAGTGTTCTCCCGACGACCGACGCGAGGATTCTCACACTATGTGTGGTTCAAGGACTCACGTCCGAGCTGGGGTCATCTTCAGCGGGAGAACACATCCGTTTTCTTGTCGGTCCCACCCGAGGAACAGCTCGCGACGGCTTCGTTTCACACCTTCATGAAGGGGCAACGTCCATGCGTCTCTCCGTGTCTCCAAGGGCAAGGACTCTTTACAACGCCTCCAAGCATGTCAACTCTAACATGCGGAGAAAGCGTCCGCGTCCGTGCCTGCTGGTGGATGGACTGGAAAACCGTGTCCTGCTTTCCAACTCGCCAATCGACCCTCCCGCTCAGCATGTGCTCCTCCTCTCGGTCGATGGCCTGCACAACGCGGACGTCAGCGACCCGCAGCTTGCCCCGGTCCTGACGAACATTGAGAATCTGCAGAACTTGGGCGTGACCTACACCAACGCCTTCACGACCTCG
>JAFAHT010000388.1 GCA_019237095.1 Planctomycetaceae bacterium | reverse complement strand
CTCCGAGACGGAACCCGAATTCCGCTACCGTAGTGTTGCGTAATACCACTTATGGGACAGACTCTTAGTCCAATACGGCGATTTTGACAAGGTCAATCCGAATGCGCAGGAGGTGAAAGGTGGGAGGTGAAAGGTGACAGCCACCAGGGAGGTGAAAGGTGACAGGAGGGGAGGTGAAAGGTGACAGGGAGGGGAGGTGAAAGGTGACAGGGAGGTGAAAGGTGACAGCCACCAAATCTGGAGAACACAGAGAGTACAAGTAAACGTGACAAGCCTAGGATTGTTTCTTCGGTCTTCCACGGCGCCGAACCGTGCATTCGAGCCCCAATCGCTTGGCCGTGTCCGTGACCCAGTTCGGATCGCCGAAGGGCCGACCGCGATTGACGCAGCAACGCAGCGCCGCCACTTCGGCTTCCGTTTGTAGTTGGTTGACAAGTTGCAGCCAATCGGTGGGGGAAGCGGACAGGGCCACCCACTCTCTGGTACCTGGGCAACGTGGATGGCCCCCGATGTCATGCCAACGAAGTAGTCCCAGCAACCGGCCTCGTTGATGACGCCATTACCACGGCACGAAAGAAAGACATTGTAGATCAGGCTGGAAAGCCTGACCCACTTCCCTGCCGGGGTAATGGTTTTCCAGCAATTCGACGACGTCTCACTCATGGCCGCGTAAGGTATAATCGTGGACGACCACCATCTTTCCGCCGGCCTCGTTCGCCTCCATGATGCGATGCGCCTCGCGGATCTCCTCGAAGCGGAAGACGCGAGACGGCTTCGCCTCGAAGGAAATCTGGTGTCAGTTCATCATTCTTGGGGAAATCCAGTGTCAGTTCATCATTCTTGCCCGAAAAGGCGAACTGACACCGGATTTCCCCCCGGAGGCTCGCCCCTGGAAAAACAAGTGTTTCGGGCGGGGCTGACGTCTCTCCCTGACTTCGGAATCTTTAGTTCTTTATGCAACGGGCAGTAGAACACTTAACAAATTTCCCCGTCTCCTTCTTGCGGTGCCGATCGGAAGTGATGATTATCTAAGCGTGACGGGAAAGTTCGCCAAGTTCGGGCGGCTTCGACGAGGTCAGCGGAGGGAGACTTCGGTGAGCGTGGTTCAGATCGTCGAATCCATGCCGGTCCCGCCGGCGATTTGGTCCGGACCAGGCGTAAGGCCTCTCCGATTCGATCATGACGAGGCGCGCCGTTAGGCAGGAGTTTACATTGCCGGGTGAAGCGAGCTGGGATCGCGCCCAAACTCGGCTATCGAGGGAAGATCGATCCCGAGAGAGTGACTGTTGTAATGCGTCCAGCGTTGAAGACTGCCCCGATGGCGGAGATCCTCCTGCTTTGCGGGCTCGCGGGCGTTGTCGTCATCGCCCGAGCAGGTGCCGAGGAAGGGGCTGCTCCGGCCTCGATGGCGTTGGAACTTGTAATCGCGCAGGCTCAGGCGGCCGCGGCGGCAAGCCCCCGATTCGTTTATACTTCCGGCGCCCAAGGCGTTGGCTACTACGCCAGTCCCGCGCCCCGTACCGCTGCTCCGCAATCCCGCCCCAGCTCCAGTACCGTAGGGCCGGGGGTCCGCAACTGGTCGACCGGCCGCAGATCGCCGCTCCACAGGCCGTGGCTAAAGTCGCAAGGCTGAGACCTCATCCGGTAAGGGCAACGCGCATCCCAGAGGAATTCTTGCGGCCATGGCGCCGTGAAACGGAGACATTGATGAAGTTGGTAGCTAGAACCTGGATTGCGGCAGCGCTGGTCGCCACTTGCAGCATCACAACCGCGCCGGCCGGAGAGGCGGAGTGGAAGGCCGAGCATGACGCCGGCTGGAACGCTTACAAGGAGGGCCGCCTCGACGAGGCAGAGACACGGCTCAGAGCGGCTGAGAAAGAGGCAAGGGCTCTTGGCGAGAATGATCCCCGGCTCGCCACGACGCTCGACCACCTCGCCTGGGTGCTTTCCTCCGAGGGCAAAATCGCCGAAGCCGAACCCCTCGCGAAATCCGCCCTTGCCATTCGTGAAAAGGCGTTCGGGCCCGAGCACCCCGAGGTGGTCTTGAGCCTCAATACACTCGCGAGCATTTACGACCTCGCAGGTCGGCCCTCCGAGGCTAGGCCAATCTACGCGCGCTGCCTTGCGACCGCCGAAAAGGTCCACGGCCCCGAGCACCCCAGCGTTGCGGCCGACCTCGACAACCTGGCGGCTGTCGACCATGTCCTGGGCAAGAGTGAAGAAGCCGAGGCTTCGTACAAGCGGGCGATCGCCATTCGCGAGAAGACGGCTGGCGGGAAGCCCATCGACCTCGCACCGACCCTGCACAACCTGGGCACCCTTTACATCGAGAAAGAAAAGTATGCGGAGGCCGAGCCGCTTTTGAGGCGTGCGCTCGCCATCCGGGAGCAAGCTCTGGGGGCGGACCACCCGGATGTCGCATCAAGCCTCGAGGCGCTCGGGTGGCTGTACGCCAGCCAGGGGAAACCCGCCGAGGCGGAGCCGTTGCTCAAAAGGGCGCTCGCTCTCTATGAGGTCGACCTGGGAAAGGACCATCCCGACGTGGCTCGCTGCTGCTCGAAGATGGGGCGCGTCTGCCTGACGGAAGACCACCCGGTTGAAGCCGAGGCGTGCTGCAAGCGTGCGGTCAGCATCTACGAGCAAATCGGGAATGACCCCCTCGACCTCGCCACGGCTCTCGAGGATTATGCAGCCGTGCTCAGCAAGATGGGCCGCGCCTCCGAGGCCGAGAAACTTGTGGCCCGCGCCCGGTCCCTTCGAGAATCCGTGCCGAAGTCCGAGGCGCCCAAGCCCTGAGATCGGCCCCCAGGTGAATTCCTGTGGTTTTCCCAAGGGGTGTTCGATCCGATCGCATGAATGGCGAGCCTGGATCTCTCGCGTCTGGGCTGTTCGTAAGAAACTGAGAGAAGGCCCTGATAGCCGCCATCGGCGCAGTCTTCGGAGTCTATTAACTGGTGACGCCACGATCTGTGGGAGCTCTGGGGGGTAACCCCCGGAGCGACCCGGCTTGCGTGGCTGCCTCGAGGGGTGGCTCGGCGTACGATTTTGAACATCCTCTGCGATGACCCCGATTAGTGCTTCTGGACTGCGCCTTTTTCATCGATTATTATCAGTGTGATCGCGATTCATTTCTTCGGGAGACTCCAGCGGTCTGTTGGCGGCGATCCTTTCATGTGGAAGCGAATCCTCGGGCCATGCGGACGATTTCCCCCTCCATATCGACTGGTCTCTTGTCCGCGGCTGAGCGTGTGCGGACATCGGTGGTTGAGGCGTACGAGCGGTTCAAGTCCGTGGGCGAGGGGAAGGTTGCGGACTACATCCCGGCTCTCGCCATGGTGCCTGGTGAGTTGTTCGGCATCTGCCTGGTCGGAACCTCCGGAATCACTCATGCCGCTGGGGACACGGAGTATGAATTTTCAATCCAAAGCGTGTCCAAGCCTTTCGTCTTCGCACTGATCTGCCAGGCCATCGGTGAAGACGAGGCGCGCCAGAAGCTCGGGGTAAACAGCACCGGATTGCCATTCAATTCGGTGATCGCCATCGAGCGGACCAGCGACGGAACGACCAACCCGATGGTCAATGCTGGGGCAATCGCGGCAGCCAGCCTTGCACCGGGATCGACCGCGCAGGCCAAGTGGCAATTCATTCACGAGGGGTTGTCCCGCTTCGCGGGAAGAACCCTCACGCTCAACCGCGAGGTGTATCAGTCCGAAGCGGCCACCAACCAGCGGAACGAGGGCATTGCCAATTTGCTCCAGAGCTACGACCGGATTTACTTTGACCCGATCCAGGCAACCGACGTTTACACGAAACAGTGCTCGCTGAACGTGACCGTCAAGGACCTGGCGGGGATGGCTGCCACACTGGCCAATGGAGGAGTGAATCCGCTAACCATGGAGCGTATTATTGATGCCATCCACTGCCAGCACGTCCTGGCCGTCATGGTGACCGCCGGCCTCTACGAGAATTCCGGAGACTGGCTGTATGAGACCGGGTTGCCCGGCAAGAGCGGGGTCAGTGGTGGGATGGTCGCCGTCGTCCCGAGGAAGTGCGGGCTTGGTACGTTCGCACCGCCGCTGGACCAGTCCGGAAACAGCGTCAGAGGCCAGCTCGCAGCCAGGTTCCTCTCTGAACATTTGGGTCTGAATCTCTTCGCCTCGCACCCTGCGGGATGAATTCGCCTGGAATCGTTGAATCGGACCGAGCAAATCGCCTTACCGTGATTCGCTCTCCTCGTACCTTGTTCCATTGGATTGGACGATTCTTCCATGAAACGCATTCGCATTATCCATTCCACCCAGTATCACTACCACGCGCCGGTCACATTCGGTCCCCACCGCGCACTGCTGAGACCGCGCGAGGGGCACGATCTCCATATCGAGAGTACACGTCTCGAGATCGAGCCCAAAGCCGACGTGCGCTGGGTTCGCGACATCTACGGGAATTCCATCGCGATCATCACGTTCGCCGAGCCGGCGCGAAAACTGAGTCTCTTCAGTGAGGTGAACGTCGACCTTTACGATGATACTCCTATCGATTGCGTCATCGACCCGCTCGCTCAGTCCTACCCTTTCCAGTATGCCGCGAACGAGCAGGTGGAAATCATCCCATACCGTGTCCCAAGTTATCCGCACGACGGCCCGGCGGTGCAACAATGGCTCCTGAACCTCTATAGCCCCGGCCAGCTCATCAACACCTCCGACCTCTTGAACAAGTTGAATACGCGCATCTACGAAGCTTTCCGATACAACGCCCGCTATGACCCGGGTGTTCAGCTCCCCTGCCAGACGCTCGCACTGGGCAGTGGATCGTGCCGCGACTATGCCGTGTTCATGATGGAGGCTGCCAGGCATTGGGGTTTTGCGTCGAGATTTGTCACTGGCTACATCC
This sequence comes from Planctomycetaceae bacterium, assembly GCA_019237095.1. Taxonomy (GTDB): domain Bacteria; phylum Planctomycetota; class Planctomycetia; order Isosphaerales; family Isosphaeraceae; genus Aquisphaera. The sequence continues at coordinate 7,342 of JAFAHT010000388.1, read as the reverse complement.
AGATGGGCGAGGGCCAGCACGGTGCGACCCACGCCTGGACGGAGGTCTACATTCCGGGCGCGGGCTGGCGAGGCTTCGATCCCACGAACAACAAACGCGCCGGCTCAGAGCATGTCTCCGTCGCGGTCGCCCGTGAGCAAGACAGGGCTTCCCCGCTCTCCGGTTCCTGGGAGGGGCCATCGGACGCCTGGGATCGGATGGAAGTCTCCGTGCAGGTCGTGGCGCTGTGACGGTTCCGTAACAGGGAGCACCGGCTGCGCGGTGCCCTTCGGGCTGCGCGGTGCCCTTCGGGCTGCGCGGTGTCAGTTTTTCACGGCTGTGGACCCGGCCCACAGCCAAAGTGTCTTCGACCACAGCCAGATGAAGGTTGATCATGAAGGGATTCTCGGTGGCCGTGAGTGCCGTGCTATTGGCCGGGCTGTCGGTCCGAGCCCAAAAGGTGGCTGGTGGCCGTGCAAACAGGACGCCTTATGTTGCTCTGGCCCTCGATAACTCCTGAGCCCAGGCCGAATCCTCATCGTCTAAAGGAGGGTCGGGCACCCCATCGTAGATCAAGAAGGCAAAGCCTCCCTCGTCATGAACCCTATTCAGAATGGCCTGAAGCTCGAGAATCGCATCCGGTTGGCCGGTATGCAGAGGCACGGGAACAACGGGCAAGCGGTCGCGCCGCATGATCGACCAGAAGTCGGCTCGGGGCCGTTTTTCGGTTCGGCTGATCAATACGCTGTATGCGCAGTCGGGCCTTAGACTCTCCGTGGGGAGAGGGGCTTGTCAGCGCAGCAGATCGATCTCGACCAGATGGGGGATACCGAGGGGGACATTGTGAATTGTAAAAGCGATCCAGGCAAATTGGGCAGTTTATCTGTGTCTTCCTATTCCCCCGCTCTATGAAGACAATTCACTATGTCCCTCTGAAGCCCCTTGCATGATGCCGCCAGTCCCGCTTCGAATAGGAAACGGCCCCGGCCACCGGCCAAGCTCGTCGGGGCAATGCTCGCATGGTTGATCGGCCCGTGGCCCAAGCCGAGCCCCGGTGGGAGCGCGCGTCCAACGAATCAGTGTATTGCATCAGACTTCGGCAATGCACGGTCGCGATCAAGGATGGCGAGTGTCAGGGCCAGGGAATTGAGGCGCGTCTGGGGGCTATCTGCGCGGGACATGAAAACGACGGGAGCCGCGGTGCCGCCAAGCACGCCGCCGAACCGGCAGTCCGCGGTGTACATGATCGCCTTGACGGTGAGGTTGGCCGCGAGCAGGTCGGGAAAGACCATGACGTCGGCTGCTCCCACAACCGTTCCGCCGATGCGTTTCTTGTCCCCTGCGTCCTGCGCGTAGGCCAGGTCAAACGAGAGCGGACCCTGGATCAGGCAGGAGGCGAACTCGCCTTGCTCATGACGGCGGGTCAGTTCGTGCGCGTCGAGTGTTTCCGGCATGGCCGATTTGACTGTCTCGGTAGCGGCCACGAGTGCCACGCGCGGCAGGGCGATGCCGAGGGCGTGCGCGACATTGACCGAGCTCCGCAGAATGTCCGCCTTGTCTTCCAGACTGGGTTGAACAGTGATCCCCGTGTCGGCCATCAGAAATCGACGATGGTCGCGGGGAATCTCCATCAGCACGACCTGGCAGATCACCCGGCCCGTGCGCAGGCCGGAGTTCGTGTCGAGCACGGCCTTCATCAGTGAGGGAGTGGCGATCTGCCCCTTCATCAGCGCCCGGGCTCGCCCCGCACGCACCTCGGCCACGGCGGCCGGAGCGACCTGATCAGCCTCGGCGTGCAGGATGCGCATGCCGTCGAGGTCGACGCCCAGTGATCGGGCCGTGGCCCGGATTCCCGCTTCGGGACCGACCAAGAGCGGACGGACCCAGCCCCGCTCCAGCGCGATGCCCAGGGCCTCGATCACGGTTGGATCATCGGCACCTGCGACGGCGATGGACGCCGGCTCGGATCGTGCGTCAGCTCGCTGGTGAAGTTCGTCGAACCCCGGAAGAGGAAGCATGAGGTTGAGGATTCCAGGTGGCAGATACCGGATGGCAAATGGCGAATGACTGCCAAATACACTATTCCCACTGCGGGGCCCGTTTCTGCAAGAAGGCCGAGATGCCTTCCTGAGCGTCGCCGCAGAGGGCATTCTCGACCATGATGTCGGTTGCTTGCGCATAGGCTGTTGATTCGTCCAGCCCTTGGAGTTGGTAGAATGCCCGCTTTCCCAACCCGAGCACCTTGGGACTGAGGGACAGGATTGCATCGGCGAGACTCTGGACGGCCGCATCGAGCCCCTCGGCGGGTACCACGCGGTTGACCAGTCCGAGCTCGAGGGCTCGTTGCGCGGAGATAGGCGCGGCGGTCATGAGCATTTCCAGGGCGGCGCGGGGCGGTATCACGCGGACCAGCGGGATCATGGGCGTCGTGCAGAAGAGGCCGATCTTGACCCCTGGCGTGGCGAAGGCCGCCTGCTCGGTGGCGATGGCCAGGTCGCAGGACGCGACCAACTGGCAGCCGGCCGCGGTTGCCAGCCCGTGCACCCGCGCGATCACGGGCTGCTCGAGCCGCCGGAGACCGAGCATCACCCGGCTGCACAGCTCGAAGAGCTCTCGGTAGTCGTGCTCCGAACTGCCTACGAGCTCCGCGAGATCATGACCCGAAGAGAAAATCGGACCTGCGCCGGCGAGCACGACAACCCGTGCCGACCGGTCAGAGCGGATCGCGCCGAGGCTGTCCTCCAGCCGCAACAACAGCTCACGGGAGAGAGCGTTGCGCCGCTGGGGACGGTTGAGCGTGAGCCGGATGACGCCCCCACGCGATTCGTGAATCAGGCAGTCTGCCATCGAAAGTTTCCTTGCCGTTTGCTTGACAACCAAGTAGTCGAGGTCATTCTTGCTCGGGAAACCGGATCAAGGCGCCAGGGTTGCGGAGGGGGACGGTAGACCAACCGGCGCGGATGCCGCTTGATGAGAAACTGCCCGTAGACCAATGGGCTGATTGTACCGGCGGGTTTTCCGGCGTCGATCGCGATGGACGCGCGGGGGGCGGTCGTTCTTGGTTCCTGGCAGAAGAGGGGCAAGGTAAGGATCAGTAGCCAGGCGAAAACGGGTTGCACCGCGCAAGGTACGAACTGTCCCAAAGGGCGCTCAGGGGTGATCATGACCGGTCTCCAGGCAGACGTCAGCGGCTGAGAGCCCGCTGATTTCCACCGTTGCAGGAATAACCGGTCGCACGCCGCGGGGCAATCCCTATCTGGCCATGGGGCGGCGATTCGAATTGCTAACGGTTTTCGACGATCCGCGACACGACGCGGCCCAGACCCGACTCGGACAGGTACGGAACGAGGTCGGACCAGCTCAGCACTCCCTGGAGAACATCATTTCCATCGACGACCATCAGCCGGCGAACCGCGTGGTCGCCAAGCTTCTCCATGGCGACATCGAGAGTTTCGTCCAGATCGATCGTCACCACGTCCTTGCTCATCAGTTCGCCGACGGGCGTCCGCCCCAGGTCGGCTTCGTGCGCGGGGATCGCCAGCGCGATGTCGCGATCGGTCAGTACGCCGATCGGCTTGCCGGTATCGGTGATCGGAATCACTCCGCAATCGGCGTCGCGGAAGATCATCACCGCTTCGAGTACCGTGCTGGCCGCAGAGCAAGTGCGGGGAGCCGCGGTCATCGCTTCGGCCACCGTGAGCGTCGGGTCCACGAGGTCCGAATCGCTCACGGGTAGAGTTGGCTCGGAGAGAGCATCCGCCGAGAATTCGGTTCGGCGGGGCTGATCATGAGTCTGCGCCATTACTGATCGCTCCTATCTCGTTCACCCGGAGGTTCTGTCCTTCCGGGTTTGTGCTCGTCTGCGAATTCTCATGAAGACGCTCGGGTCGGGAATGTCCGGCTTCCTCGCGGAAGGCGGGTCCCCGACCCGAGCCTGGTCGATTGACTTATCAAACGCGGGAGATCACTTACCGCTGGGGCGGAACAACCTGCGTCGGGGCCGCTCCCGGAACAACCTGAACGGGGACCGTGGTGGCCGGCCGCGGCGCGATTACCGCGGGGGCGGTTGTCGACTGCGCCTGGTACTCATGATGAATCTGGTGGGAAAGCGAATTCGGTGCCTCGGGAACCTGCATCGAACGCAGCTCCCGCACCAGAATCTGCATCCCGCTGCGCATCTCGTCGGCCGAGATCTGGCCGTCGTTGTTGGCGTCGAAGATCTTGAACAGCACGTGCGCCGGGTTCACGATGGCCTTGTCGAACTCGGCCCGGCTCACCGCGCCGTTCTTGTCCGTGTCGGCGGCGTTGAAGGCCGTCTGCACGGCGGTGCGGCCCATGTCGATGACGGCCTGGTTGAGCTCGGCCGGGTCAAGCTGCCCATCACCGTTGCGGTCCGCCGTCAAGAAGAGGCTTTGAACAGTGGTCTGAACCCCCTGGCGCAACTCGGAGGCCGACAAGTTGCGGTCGTGGTTCGTGTCCAGCACATTCATCAAATTCATTTTCCCCTGGTTGGCGGCATTGGCGCCACGCTGCTCGTTGATGGCCTCTTGAGTCCTCTGCAAAATGAACCTGAGCACAGGTCTCTGGTTGAACAAGGCTTCGCGTGCCGCGCGTGCCTCGTCCGGAGTCACCACTCCGTCGCCATTGGTATCGGCCCGGAAGAAGAAACCGCCAGCGAGCAAGTTTCCGGCATCGATGGCCTCTTTCTGGGAGATACGGTTGTCGTTGTTGGTGTCGGCAAACTTGAAGAGAAGCTTACCGACGTCCTGCAAGTCCTCGACACTGCGGATGGGCCCCGGTGAGTCCTTGTCTTGGGCCCGGGCACCGCAAGCGAGCAGCATGCTCAGCAGGCCGGCCCCGACGGCGATGGCGATCTTGGTGGAAATCTCTTTGCCACGCATGAAATGATCCTCCTGGTGCTGTTTCTGAAACTCGACCAGTCACCTGATCAACCGAATCGAACCGAACAGGTGGTTTGACACGAACTGATCGGTCCGAAAAACGGTTCGCGTCTCCCGTCGCCAGATTCACCTGCAATCCCAGTACCAATCCCCTGCGAACCGAGCGAGTATTGCTTTAACTGGGATTTTGAGGCGGACGCATCCTGTTACGGCAAAATGAAGAAAATCGAGTCAGCAAGTGTCATGATCCCGGGTGTTTAGACCTGTGCGCTCGTGCAAGCCACGCGCTCCCGGCAAATAGCACACGAGGCAGGAAGCCAAGGTTCCAGTCCGTGGGAACCAAGCTTCCAGTCTCCGCGAATGAGCCTGCGCACCAGCATCCATGAGAGGCGTCGACCGTGATAGGACAGACTGGACCACAGGAGATACGGTCTGGATGCGGTTGAGACTCTCGGACCGCCGCGCCGCGGGCCCGGTGGCTGTCTGATGGCGGTGATGCCGCTGATTCTCGGTGGCACGTCGGACGTTCGGATGTCTTCAGCCCGCCAAAGGACTCACCCCACGCGGCTGGCTCTTGCCGTGAGATTGAAGGCGATCGGACAATACTGACCAGAAGAAAGCATCCCAGAAGAAACGTGGGCAGCCCGATCCATTCTTGCATTCCCCTGAAATCAATATTGGTCCTCGAGAGGATGACGGTGGTGTCCCTGACCGAGAGAACGTGCACAGGGCTGGACCGGGGCGATAGAATCGGAGGAACATCCTGTGAATGAGCCCGGCCTCGTGCGAGCACCTCATGAACCCATCCGCCAAACCACTGATCGACTCGTACGGCAGAGTGCATAACAACCTGCGGATCAGCGTCACGGACCGCTGCAATATCCGCTGTGTGTATTGCATGCCCGAAAACCCCGTGTTTCTGCCGCGGAATCAGCTCCTGAGCTTCGAGGAGATCGAGCGGTTCGTGCGGATCGTGGTGCCGCTGGGAATCGACAAGATCCGCCTGACGGGGGGTGAACCGCTCGTCAGGCGCGAGCTTCCCGTGCTTATCGAAAAACTCGCCGCGATTCCGGGCATCAAGGATATCGGGCTGACCACCAACGGAATCCTCCTGGCTCCGCTTGCGAAGGCGCTCTGGAATGCCGGCCTGAGACGGATCAACGTCAGCCTCGATACCATGGACCCGGATCGATTCCAGCAACTGGCCAGGCGGCCCGGCTTCGAGCAGGTGATCGAGGGGATTCTCGCGGCCAAGGCGGCCGGTTTCGATCCGGTGAAGATCAACGCGGTGGCGATGAAGGGGTGCACCGAGGAGGACATTGTCCCGCTGGCCAAGTTCGCCCGGGAGCACGGGCTGGAAGTGCGGTTCATCGAGTACATGCCGCTGGATGGAGGGTTGTGGGAACGTGAGAAGGTCCTCTTCGCCGCCGATATCCTTGACCGGCTAACGCTGGAGATCGGACCGCTGGTTCCATCCCCGGACCAGGACCCGCGCGCACCGGCCATCGATTATGACTTTGTTGATGGCGGCGGGCGCATTGGCATGATCGCCTCGGTCAGCCGCCCTTTCTGCATGAGCTGCAACCGGGTCCGCCTGACCTCCGACGGCAAGCTGCGCAACTGCCTGTTCTCCCTCGAGGAGACCGACATCCGCGGCCTGCTGCGTGGCGGCGCCGGCGATGAAGAGATCGTCCGTGCCATCCGTGAATCGGTCGCCTCCAAGTGGGAGGGGCACGAGATCAACACCGCCCGATTCATTCAGCCCGAGCGGTTGATGCATTCGATCGGTGGGTAGGGTTCATCAGTAGATTCCTTGGATTGGATCGTCATCAGCCGGCCGTTCGCGCGGTGAAATCCAACTGACGGACCTGGTAGCGGCGGACCTTGACCGCGTCGATCTGGAAGCCCAGGCCCGGCCGCGTCGGAACGGCGAACAGACCGGGCGCGGAGAGCTCCAGCGGAGGAACCACGTAATCGTCGACAAACCAGCGCGCGGCGGGCTCGATGTCGGTGGGGTACTTGCAGTTGGCCAGTGTGGCCAGGTGAATGCCGTAAGCCTGGCCCAAGCCGAGTTCGGGCATGGAGCCAACCCAGCAGGCGATGCCTTGCTGGTAGCAAAGGTCGTGGATGGCCCGGGCCGGACCCAGCCCGCCCACGCGCTGGATTTTGAGGTTGACGATCCGACAGGCCCTCCTGCGGATGGCCTCGGCGGTCTGTTCATGGGTCGCGGCGGTCTCGTCGAGGCAGACCGGGGTGCTCACCGCTTCCTGCAGCCGGGCCAGTCCGTCCAGGTCCGACGCTTTCATCGGCTGCTCGAGCATGAGCAGGTCGAACTCGTCCAGCTCGCGGAAGACGTCGATGTCGGCGGACGTGTAGGCTCCGTTGCCATCCACCATCAGGGGAATCTCGCCGAAGTGCTGGCGGACCGCGCGGACAAGCTCGACGTCGCTTCCCGGCATGAT
>JAFAHT010000518.1 GCA_019237095.1 Planctomycetaceae bacterium | reverse complement strand
GCTTGGATGCCGTTGAGGTCGGCGTTGCCGTTGCGGACGACGCGGGCGATGGCGAGCCCCGCATCCGGCAGCGTGGGCGCGGGGATGTCTTTCTTCGTCTTGGGATAGGCCGGATCGGCCAGGGCCAGCAGCGTGGCGGCGCGGTCGCGGGGCGTCGGCGTGCCCACCAGATGGGCGAACATGGAGGCCGAGGGGGCGTACGCGACGGTGATGCCGGCCCAGGCCGGGTCCGGGCACGCCGCCATCAGCACCTCGACGGGCACGCCCGCCAGTCCCGGTGAATTCACGACGACCAGCCGGTTCATCCCCTTGAGATGCTCCTTCAGCGGTTCGAGCCGCTGTCGCGCCACCGCCTCGACCAGCGGGCGGGCGTTGCCTCTGGTGATCTCCGGGTTGAGCTCGGCGCAGAGGCGTTGCGTCCGTCCTTCCTCCTCCTTGGTCCAGGCGCCGTCCTTGCCGGAGCCAGTGAGCCGGACCCAGATGGGGTCGCCGGAGTGCCGCAGCGGGCAGGCCCAGTGATAGGGAACTTGATCGATCCAGCCAATCAGGGCCGTACCTTCGGGGAGAGTCTTCTGGACGGCTTCGAGCGTGGCGGGCTGGCCTGCGAGGGCGCCGTACTGGCTCTCGAACTGTTGCTCCAGCTCGAGCACCTGGCGGCGGAGCTCGCTTCCCTGGCGCTTGAGGTCGTCGAGGAGCTTATCTTGCTCCTGGGAGAGCGCCTTGAGGGCCAGGAGCTTGCCGATGTGTTCATCGATGGCCTGGGCCTGGCCGAGCAGGCTGGCCTCCCGGTCGTGCTCCTCGGCGGTGAGCGGCCGCGCGGCCCGCCCGGTCACCTCGTCGGCGAGGCCGCGGGCCAGCCCCTGCTCCCAACGCGTCCAGGCGTCGCGTGGCTGCCCGGCGCGGGCCAGGGCCAGGGCGAAGGAGGGGAGCGGAGACTTGCCTGCCGTCAGCGCCGCATCGAGCCCTTTCGCGCCCCGCAACCGGGCCTGTTCATAACTCGCCGCGGCCGCGCTCCAGGTCCGGAGGGCGTCGTCGTGCTTGCCTTGACGGTCGAGAGACCAGGCCAGGTTGTTGTAGCTGCTGGCGGTGTTGGGGTGGTCCTCGCCCAGGGCCTTGAGCACGATCGCCAGGGCACGGCGGTGCATCGCCTCGGCCTCGGCGGACTTCCCCTGGTCACGGAGGGTCAAGGCCAGGTTGTTGTAGCTGCCGGCGGTTTCGGGGTGGTCCTCGCCCAGGATGTCTCGACGGATCGAGAGATCTTCCTGGAAGAGGAGCGCGGCCTCGGCGTACTGGCCGCGGGCATAGAGCTGACTCGCCCGGGTCTTCGCTTGCCGCGCCTTCACGTAGCGATCCTGGACCTCACGGGGCAGGCCGGCGAGGCGCTGGTAGGTCTCGAGGTCCCGGCGGGCGTCGCCGGTCTGCCAGTGGTCCTTGCCCAGGGTGCGTGCGAGGAGGTCGAGCTTCTCCCGGTCCGGACGAACGGCCTCGGCGATCTGGCCCGCGTCGAGGTGCTGGTTGATTGCGCTGTCGAGCTTCTCGACACGCTTCGCGTTGATTGCGCTGTCGAGCTTCTCGACACGCTTCGCCAGGTCGGTGGCCGGAGCGGGCGCGGCCGGGGGCGGAGGGTCTTGACCGTGAACCGGGGCAGGTGCCGTCCAAGGAAGGGCGCCCAGGGTAAGGCCCGCCAGGGCGACCGCGAGCGATCGGAGGGGAGACCACCGCATGGTTCACCTCGTCTCGGAGGGAAAGTCGTGGAGGGTCCGCTGTAAGGACCGCACGCTGCCGACCAGGGAATCGCCAGGAAACCACCATCCCACTCGCCAAACCGCCGGGAAGTCGTGATCCGCACAGCGGACCTTACTTCATGATGTCTTGATCGGGCTTCACCGGAAATGCCACCGCGTGCACCAGGGTCACGCCGGGGGACCGGCGCAGGCGGTCACAGAGACTGATCAAGATCTCGGGGGCCGACTCGCGCCTGAGGATATCACCGCGAAGCTTGCCGCGGAACCGCGCGGCGTCGGAAGGGGCGGCACTGTCGTAGGTTCAGAAGCCCTCGCGATCCACCGGAGACCAGGCCAAGCCGCCGGGGACCTGGGTCTTCCACGACTCGTACGCAGGCAAGGAACGGTCGGAGGCCACCACCACGAACGCCTGGAGACCCACGCCGTCAGTCAGGCCGAAGTAATCGGCCAGGTTCTCGGGGAAATCCAGCTCGGGGCGCGGCGAGTTGGGGACGATACCGCCTACCGGGGCGCAGAACTGAATCGTTCCGTTGGGGTTCAGCGCGATCAGGTAACTGTACGCCGGGCGCGAGAGCGTGACCCGGACCCGCACCAGGTCCTTGAGCCGCGGGGGGTCGCTGGCCAGCGAGGTTTCCGAGATCGTTCCGTGCGGTACGACTTGTCGGCCGTCGCCCGAACCACGAATTCCGCCAGCAGGCCGGGTATTGGAACAGTCACCATTGCGATATCCTGAAACGCATCAACGCGTTAGAGCGGAAAGTCGTACCGACACCAAGGGTTTTTCGGGCATTGCTGGCTGCCTGAATCTCTACTTTTCTCTACCACACGTTCGTCCAGTACCCGTGAAAAGTGAGACTATGATCGTCTCTTCGGTATTGAACCCCCGTGATGATGCTGACCGGTTGTTGATGGAATGACGAGGTCTCTTTCGCGCCGTCCGACATGGCCGGTCCGCTTACTGCCGGAGCCTCTCGATCGCATCATCGACGGTGCGGCGAAATTCCGACCAATCGGACGAAGGAAAGAGCGCGTCGTGGTCGCGCTGGCCGAGGTGGAACGACTTCATCCGGGTCGCGATCAGCTCGCGAGCCGCCCTGGCGGCTGGGGTGTCGGGGTGCTCCTTCGCCAGCCGGTCCAGGGTGATCAGCCGGCGATAGTCGTCGAGCCCTTCGCGAAGCCGCTCGAACTCGACGGAGGGGATGAGCCGGCCGGTTGGCGAGGCGTTGCACCAGGCGTAATCATCTTCGCGGCAATCGAGCGCGTAGTACGGGTCTCCGGCCACGACGTTCCAGTGCCAGGAGATCCGGAACTTCATGCCGTACTCGCGTGCGGCCTTGAACATGTAGGTGCCGAACGTCCAGCGGTTGCCCCCGTTGTAGAAGGCCCAATCGCTGCCCGCGGCGTGAAGCAGCGCCACGCCGGGCTCGTCGTGATTGTTCCAACTCACCACATGCAAGGCTTTCGAGAGCCGGAAATGAGGATCGTTCCGGTCGCTGCCGGTGAAGCTGCTGGCGCCAGTGAAGAAGGGTGGGCCCTTGGGGAAAGCCCGGCGGTACGCTTCCGCGTTCTCGGCCGCGCGAATCGCGTCCTGGCCCAGCGGCTCATCGGCCAGGTTGTAGTACACGGGAATCCAGTGGTTCCGCCTGGCGTGCTGCTGGACCGCGGAGTAGACCGCTCTCACGAAGGCCGCGTAATCCTGAAACCCCGCGCCGGTCATCGCGCTGGAGTCTTGATAATAAGCGTCGAAGCCGGAAACGCCCCCTCCGTACGTGGTCACCGCCAGGAAGCCAAGGTCCCTGGCCAGCTTCATCTGCCGATCAGCCGCGGTGAAGTCCAGGATCGGTTTCCCCTTGGCGAATCCGTGGAACGAAATCGATGGCAAGCCGGTACAGGCGGTGAAGCCGTAGGCGCGCATTCGCCGCAGGCTCCGCTCGACCATCTGCCGGTTGTACTCCGCGGCCCTGGGGTCGTCTTGGTACCAGGGAATGCCGATCGCGTGGCCAAACGGGCCGGCGGGAATATCGACCGGGTCGAGAGTCCCGGCGCGGACCTGGAATTCGAGAGGGACCTGCCAGTCCCGGCCGTCCCCCGCATGGATCGAAATCGTCCCCCGGTAGTCGCCTGGCCGGATACTGGGCGGGGGCCAGACCGTCAGCCAGAACCGCCGCGTCAGATTCTTGGGCATCTCCACGGTTCCACCCGGCAGGATCAAACGCGGGCTGATCGTGTAGACGGATCCCTCGGCGGTTACCCGGCTGATGCGGTAGGAAACGTAACGGACGTCGATCATGCGGGCCGGGATGGTCGCCGCTGGTCCCTGGAGATCGCCGACGCTGAGAGTGACCTTGCCGAGGTCGGAGAGTGGCACCACCCCCACAGTCACCGGTTCGAATTCGCCCGCGAAGGCCGAGCCGCGAACAGTGTTCACAACCTCTTGCTTGAAAGGAGTGTCGTTGTACGAGATGTCCTGCATCGGATCGCGCTGGAACAGCACGAAGCCGCGACGCCGGTCCTCGGCAGTCGGCTCCAGCGAGTCGCCCGTAGGCGTAGGCAGAACCCGCTTGAAGGCATTCTCGAAATAGAACCGGCGCTTTGCTTCCATGTAGTTGAGGAATCTCTCTCCCTGGGCGGCCTTCTCCACCGGAAAGATGACCACGGCCGAGACGCAGCAGGCCCAGTTCTCTCCCCGGAAGTCAAGGTTCAACTGGCCGTCGGTCACCTCGACATCGAATTGCTTCTCGTGGTAATAGGCCTTCTGGTACTTGTCGAACGTGTTGTCCGCGGGAAGGTCTTCGACGTTCCAGAACCGGAAGTACTGCTTGCGGAAGGCCTCGAAATCCATCGTCTCGCTCACAACGGGCCGTCTCTCGGCGAAGATGGCGCGTTTGCGGTAGGTCTGATACTCGCCCCAGTAGCCGGAAGGGCTGTCGATGTTGACGAACACGCGGTACTTGCCGTTGGGCAAATCCACGGCCAGGCCGCCGGCCTCGATGCACAGAAAGTCCTGATAGAGCGGGTCGGGCTGGAGGGCGTCGAAGGCGCGCCAGATCCGGGCGTTCTTTAAACCATAGCCGCGCCCTTTGCTGTACAGGGTGGACGGCGTGATCGGCGTGAAAGCCTCCATCACGGGGCTGGTGCTCGTACCGAAATCAAAGGCATGCAGCCCCTCGAACACAACGCGCGATGGCGAGTCGTCGCGCTCGAGGCGAAGGTTGTCCAGGAAGAGCGGAGCCGCCGGCGCATCGCCAATGGCAAGGATCAGCCGGGTAATGTGGGCCAGGTCGAGCATCCGTCCGGGCCGAGACTTCTCACCCACGTAAAGTTGCTTGATCGGGATGACCAGCGTGCTCTGCCCGGGCGGCACGACGGTGGAGTAATTGACCCGGGTCCAGTAATCGCGCGTGGCGGCGTCGCGGATCTCGACATAGAGATCCAGCGGCTTGCGGGCCTCGGTGTAAAGATCGGCCTTGAGGAAGTCGTAGCCCAGCCAATCCTGGGGTTCTTCCAGGCTGACGTAAGACCGATCAAGCCGCAGGGACTTGCGCCCCTGGCTGGCATGCACGCCGACCACAATGCCCCCCGACATCGGATTCCTATCCTCGAACGAGGCGAGCAGCTTGACCGCCGGTCCCTCGACATCCGGGGTCCGTGCGGAGAGCGCGGCGCCGCAGGCGTAACAGGTTCCTCCGTCGGGATTGTTCCGATATCCGCATTCGGAGCAACGCACGGCGGTGCGCACGATCTCGCCCGGCGGCGCGATCGGCGCTTCCTCGTTGCCGAGCACCGGGGCCTTGGTCAGCGGGACGTCGTCGCCGACCTTCTCCAGCGACACGTCGTCGATCCAGAAATAACCGGGCGCCATCAGTCCAAACGACGGCCCGGCCTGCTTCTTCTCCTCGATCTCGCCCACATAGGTGAGCTTGGTCCAGCCAAAGGTTCCGTTCTTGTTTAATTGCTGATACTTGCCATCGAACATGAACTCGGTGGTGAAGTTGTAGGTTCCCTTGCCGATATCGAGGCCTCGGAGGTAGGCCGTGACGCGGTACCGACCCGGAGTCAACTCGACGTTCTGGGCCACCCGGATCTTCGCCCCGATGCCGCCATACAGCAAGCACGAGTGCTTTCCGGTGCGCGCCACCTCGCCGACCCGGAAGTCGCAGTCACCCTCGTACTTCCACCCTCCCCATCGGGCAAAGACCAGACCGAACTGATCCTTGCTCTTGCTGACCTCGAACGAAGGATCGTCCAGCAGGTTCCCGTTTCCCCTGCTGCAGGCGCCTGGGATCAAGGCGACGGCCGCGGCCAGGAGGAGCAGCATTTTGGAATCACGCATCGACATGCCTCCAGGATCCAGATGAGCGTCCGGGCGCCGGCTGTGCGGGCTCTTGCCGCGCGGGCCAAAGCTGTCCGCCTCGAGCGACTGACCCGAAACGCATTGTATGCGACATTTCAGATCCAAAGGAAGTGACGAGAAGATTGGTGAGCCTCACGCCGCGAGCGATGTTCGACCCACCCTACGGCCAGATCGCACCCCTGGTGGTGTGTAGAATGGGTCGAGGCCTCAGCGTGGCCCACCAGAGCGCTCACTTACTTTTCCCCTCGGCCTCTACAAGGCCCGCGGCATTCGCTAATGTGTCTTCCCCTGTGGACGAACCCGGACCCCGATCGCCGAGAGAGCGAAGGTATTTCATGGCAATTACTGATTATTTGTTTGGCCGGCGCCTGGCGACTTACGAGGAGGGTGAGCAACGGGCCGGGGTCCTCGCGGGCATTCCGATGCTCGGGCTCGACGCACTTGGTTCGGCCGCCTATGGCCCCGAGGCTGCCCTGACGCTGCTCATTCCCCTAGGGGCGGCAGGTCTGGGGTACATCGGGCCGATCAGCACGCTGATCATCATCATCCTGCTGATCGTCTACTTCTCCTACCGGCAGACGATCGCGGCGTATCCCCACGGCGGAGGCTCGTACACTGTGGCCAGGGAGAACCTGGGCACGACCGCCGGCCTGCTCGCCGCCGCCGCGCTCATGCTCGACTACGTGCTGGTCGTCGCCGTCGGCATCTCGGCCGGCGTCGGCGCTTTGGTTTCGGCCCTCCCCGTGCTCCAGCCCTACACGCTCGGGCTCTGCCTGGCGATCCTGGCACTGCTCACGGTCGTCAACCTCCGCGGCGTGCGCGAGTCAGGCATCGCCTTCGTAGTTCCGACTTATCTGTTCATCGCCACCCTGCTTGCGGTGCTGGCCTACGGCGCGCTCAAGGCACTCGCGGCGGGCGGCCACCCGGCACCGGTCGTGGCGCCGGCGGAGTTGCCGCAAGCGCAGATGGCCGGCAGTCGCTGGATCTTCATGCGGGCCTTCGCCAGTGGCTGCACGGCCATGACCGGCGTCGAGGCCGTCAGTAACGGAGTCACGGCGTTCAGGGTACCGACAGTGCCCCATGCCCGCAAGACGCTGACGGCCATCATCATGATCCTGGCGGTCATGCTGGCCGGCATCGCCTACCTGTGCCGGGCTTACAACATCGGCGCGACCGAGCCCGGCCAGTCCGGATACCAGAGCATTCTCTCACAGCTCGTGGCCGCGGTCGTCGGTCGGGGAATCTTCTACTACATCACGATCGGTTCGGTTCTCTGCGTGCTGGCTCTGTCGGCGAACACCGGCTTCGCGGACTTTCCCCGCCTCTGCCGGATCGTCGCGCAGGACGGCTTCATGCCGCGGGGCTTTGCCCACCGCGGACGGCGCCTGGTTTACTCGCACGGCATCCTCGTCTTGGCCGGGCTTTCGGCCGGACTGCTGATCGGTTTTGGAGGCATCACCGACAACTTGATCCCCTTGTTTGCCGTCGGGGCGTTCCTGGCCTTCACACTCTCGCAGGCCGGCATGGTCGAGCACTGGAGGAGGGCCGGCGGTGAGCACGCCGGCAAATCGATGGCGATCAACGCCACCGGGGCCGTCTGCACGGCCGTGACCCTCGTCGTCGTCCTGGTGTCCAAGTTTGCTGAGGGTGCCTGGGTCGTGATCCTGTTGATACCTGCGCTAATCGTGCTGTTCACCAGCGTGCACCACCATTACCAGTTCGTTGCCCGTCAGCTTGCCAGCTCCGAGCCGCTGGATGCCCAGGCGCTGCAACCTCCCGTCGTGTTGCTGCCGATCGGTAGCTGGAACGCCATCACCCGCAAGGCCATGCGGTTCGCACTCGGGCTCTCCCCCGACCTCTACGCCCTGCACATTGCCGGTGACGAGCACGCGATGGTAGCCCTCGAGGACGGCTGGAAGACGCTGGTCATGGAACCGACCAGGGCGGCTGGAGTGCCGGCGCCGAAGCTGATCGTGGTCTATTCCCCCTACCGCCGGCTCTATTTGCCGCTCAAGGATGCCGTCACGGAGCTGAGAAGTGCCCATCCCGAGCGCGACATCGCCGTGATTATTCCTCAGCTCATCGGCACCCGCTGGTACCATGTTCTTCTGCATAACCAGACGGGCGTTCTGTTCGAAGCCTATCTCCGGCTCAGCGGCTTCCGCCGGGTGATCGTGATCAACGTTCCGTGGTACCTGGTGAAGTGAATGATGGGGACACTGATGGCCGCTCCAGAACAAATCGGTTCTCCACGACGCAAATCGACAAGACCGGCTCGGTACTCTCTAAGAGGCGCAGGCGTCCCACGTCATAATGAAGGCGAGGTCATCGTCGCTTGCTCGCGATCAATTTCTCGACTCTGCCCGTCCGCCCACACTTGACCGGCCTGGATCTCCTTCATCATGCCCGAAATCGGACATTTGTACAAGACACCGGCGCATGTTCCGATCCTGTTCCGCCTGCCCTTGCGTCTTTTGCCGGGCGCGGGAAGAGAACGACCAAGGGACCGGCCAATGCACGACGAGTGTCGAGATCAGCCGGTCCCTCAGTGTTATGGCAATGTTATGGTTATGACTCTCTTGAATTGTCCAGCGCTGGGTTGCAGAGCCCGACGCCTCGACGACGGCGAATCCGACAACGCAGACAAGCCTGGGGCTTCTGCGAAGAATCAATTTCGGGTCGCGTCAAGGACGCAGGGTCGAGATGAAGTGATGGCGTCTCAGACAGAGACGCGCGGCCTCACTCGAGATCGCCTTGCAGGCTGCCCGCCGGTGCACACCTCGGCGGAGTGGAAAGCATTCCGGCCATGGACATCATGGGTAGCATGCACAACGTCTGCAACATTCTCGCGGGCAACCAGTAGACCATAATCATTCTTCGGCTCTCCTGGATTCATCAGCGGGGCGCACATGAGCCCCATCAGAACTCCGGTCTGGTATGCAGCAAAGCCCATGCCCCCAAGCTCTGGCGCAGGTGCGACATCGTTTTCGCGCAGTTTCTCGATCTCTTGTGACCTCTTGAACTAAGAGCCTGTCCGTTGATTATTCTAAACGCATTTTTTGACCATGCATATCCCGGTTGATGCCCATTCTTTCAGCAGTTTTGCGCTGCAATGTGTAAAGCTCACTTCCCATCGCGATCGGCGAAGGGAGGCCGCGGTTTCAGTCCAGTCCTATCGACCGAGCTCAATCGTCGTCCGAGCAGCCCTTGCCGAGGGTTGAGTTCCTGAACCACCTATTTATCCAGAGCGAATGTGCGTGACCAAAACCTTTTTGTCCACGCGAGCCCTCATAAGCGAGGCTGCATGCTCTGAAGCCCGCGGATCACGAGCTCGAGGTACTCGCGAGCAATGCGCGCAAGGGCGTCGATCTCGGCGGCGGAGCCGGGCCGAGGCAGGAGCGGGGCGAAGATATTCTCGCAGCAGAGCGGGATCGTACGGCCGGTGAAGGCGACGAGCCCGAGCAGCTTGTAGTGGTCGATCGCGATGTTGTTGCGGTGCGCGATATCGCAGATGCGCGTCAGCGGCTCGGACCGGCGAAACTCTTCGTTCCAGGACGGCAGGTAGGGGTAAATCCGCCGTACGATCCAGGCCGTCTCGGGAGTAGACAGTCGCTCCAGGGCCGTCTCGATCTGCAGTGCCGCCTCGGCGTGATGTTT
>JAFAHT010000334.1 GCA_019237095.1 Planctomycetaceae bacterium | reverse complement strand
CGGCGAAACACGCGGCAAAGAGGAGGACGCTGCCTTCGCCTGCCAACAGCATCCCCCCCGACGCCAACACGATCATGAACAGAGCCCCGACGCATCGCCTACTTTTTGATAGGGAACACGGGGAGTTGGATCGCGCCACCGCTGACGCTCCGCAGGACCCCCGCCAGCGCGACGTACCACGCCAGAGCTGCGGTCAGGATGCCCAGCCAACCGCCGTACCTCTTCCACGGGACGGGTTTGACCAGGAACCCGTAGGTCAGTGCCATGAACGTCAGCAACAGCACCGTGAAGGTCAGGGCCAACGCCCCGTTGATACGGAACGCTCCGATCGTGAGGAGGGCCGTGAAGATCGTCCAACCGAGCAAGAACAAGCCCATGGCCGCATCCGCATCATGGAGGCTGGCCTTGATGTTGAACCCGGGGATGGAGACTGCTGCCAGCGACATCCAGAAGGCCGCGTAGGAGGCGAACGCGGTCGCGCCAAAGGTATTGCCGGCACGGTACTCCCACATGCCGGCCAGCAACTGGGCGAGGCCGCCATAGAAGATGGCCAGGCCGATGACGATGGCGTGGTTCTGGGCGGCGTTTGGGACGATGATTTCCGCGTTGAGGGCGCTGAGTACGAACGTGGTGAGGGCGAACCCGGACAGTCCCAAGGGACCCGGATCTCCGAGGGTCACTGGACCAGTAGTCACAGCGGGTTCGGTCTTGACCAGTTGTGCCATGGACTTCACACCGATCTTTGGTTGAACGATCAGGAAAACAACTACGCGACGGGCGTTCTAAACACGCTCCACACGTAAACAGCGCCGAGACAGACGTTCATGAGCATCCCAGCACGCGCGAAGGTCCATCTGCCCGTGCGCACTGGCATGCCGAACAATGTTGCGTCGATCGAATCCGTTGTGGAGTTCGTCATGGTGGGCTCACCTCCGTAATGGTTACGTGTGAAATGGAGTCTCGAACAAGGGGAGTTGACGAGTTTGGGCTCAGAGCGGATGACCACGATTCTTCGCTTCGCCCCAATCTCGGAGGGCAAGACATGACGGCCTCGTTCCGCCACCTCCGATCTTGGTTCCCGGGTTGGCGCTCAGATCGCGTCGCTACGTACCCCGCCTTCCCGAGTTGAGCCCAGCGCAAGTTTAACAGAGATTTGCCTATGACTCCCGGATCGATTGGTCGCCATTTCAACCCGGACCAAATAATCGGTAAGATCCGGCAATTTACCCCGGGTTCTGGGGGCCTCGTGTCGTGGATGACCATCCGAGAGCTGTCGACGTCCTCGACCCGCAGCCTGGCAACCTCGGAGAGCCGCAAGCCAATAGCATAGGTGGTCATGAGGATGGCGCGGTGCTTGAGATTGTTGACCCTTTGAAGAACCGGACCAGCTCCTCAGGACTGAGGGCGACGGGGAGCCGCTTGGGCACCTTGGGGCAGGCCACTTCCTGGACTACCCAATCCTTGCCCAGGGTGACGCGATAGAAGAACCGCAAGGGACAGCGGGCCTGGTTGTAGTAGCTCCAGGAGACGTGACGCTCCTGGACCAGGTGGAGCAGGTACGAGCGGACCTGTTCGGGCCCGAGGCCCTCGGGAGCGGCGTTGAAGTGCCGGGAAATCGGCGACACATCGGGTGTAAGCCTTGATCGTCCGAGGGGCGCGGTTGCGGAGGATCAGATCCTCGATCATGCGGCGGCGGAGCGGAGTCATCGAGCTGAAAGGACAAGCTATACCTCGAGCGGGAGTAAATGCTACATTCCTGGCTGCCAGCGATGCCAGGATGGCGAGGTCCGCCGTCGACACCGCGCGCCGAGCCGAGCATCAACGGCCTGACAAGCTGGAACTGCATGTAGAGATTTGTAGAGATTTCCCGGGTTCACACAGCCAAAAAAACCGCTCCAAGAGCGTTCAGTGTCGGTTCACTTACGAACGATAGTGTTTAGTTTGTTGCGATATAAACAGTTGCTGCACATGGATTTGCGCCGTTGATTGGCGGCTTTTTCTTGACGTAAACCTTCTGGCACAACGGTCCCGAGGCCCGCAGGATACCCCATGACCGTTTGTTCTCCACGAAGAAATGGCTAAACCCCATGACACTTGGTGATTCTCCGGTGCTGGACAAGGCCCACTAGCAAGGCAATCCCGGCGCGCTGGGACTGGCGGCCCAGGTGGGCAGTGAGATCTTGTTGCTGCCGGAGTACTCACGCGAGGTGTACCTCATCGAACGGCCCTGGAAAGTCGCGAAGCATTGCGCTTTTTGCGGTCGTTACCAGCCGACTTACCGGGGCTTTCAAGCCGCGATCCCAGAGATTCTCGACGCTCTGCCGGCCAGGTGCTCCCAGCAACCGGTCTCGTCGATGACGCAGAATTTCCAGCAATTCGACGACGTCTCACTGATGCCCGAGTAAGGTATATCGTCGCCTTCATGACCCTCGAATCGGGACACTCTCCCAGCGAAATCTTGCGTCACCAACTGCGTTACCACGTGGCCAGGGAGATCGGAGCACTCGCTCGGCCAGACGATATCCACTTCACGGACGCTCTCCCCAAGACTCGGAGCAGCAAGATCATGCGACGCCTGTTGCGGGACATCGCAGCGGGAGTTGAGAGCACCGGCGATACTTCCACGCTCGAAGATCTCAGCGTGCTGATCCGGCTCCGCCACTTTGAGCAACAGTAGGCAGGCAAACAGGAGTGAACCCAGCGCTATAACTGCGAGGTGGCGAGAGCTGTCGTGCACTCACTCATGAGCGCTTCTCGTTCGCGTGGAGAAATTGGGTAAGGTCCACCGTGCGGACCGTCAGAACCGGATCGGACGGTCCACATTGGTTGACAAGCAACCCGCCCAGCCCAGCCGCGCTTGCTCATGCTGTCTTGGGCGGTTTCATCAGGGTCAAGGCGATGATGACACCGACAGTGGCGAGGCTGCCGGAGACGTGGAAGACACGGAGATAGCTTCCGAAGATGTCCCTGACAAATCCGGCGGAGAGCGCGCCCAGGATCGCGCCGATTCCATAGGCGGAAAAAACGATGCCGTAGTTGGTCGGATAGTTCTTGGCGCCGAAATAGGTCGCCACGGCCGTCGGCGCGATGGCAAGCCACGATCCCAAGCCCATCCAGAAGGCGGCGAAACACGCAGCGTAGAGGACGAGGCTGCCTTCGTGAGCCAACAGCATCCCCCCCGACGCCAGCACGATCATGAACAGAGACAGCGCGGCGGCTTTGCTGTGGCCGATTGCATCGGTTAGCCAACCGAACAGCGGCCTTCCTCCACCGTTGAACAGGGCGAAGAACGAGACCAATCCCGCCGCCGTCGCCGGCTTCAGTCTGATGATCTCCTGCCCCACAGTGCTGGAAATGCCGATGGCCATCAATCCGCTCAACGAGCCGATGACGAAGCACAGCCACAGGCCGAGGCAGGACGATGTACTGAGCATCTCCGCTGGGGTGTAATTCCTTTCGCTAGCCGCAGCCGCCGCGCCTTGCCATCCCTCTGGCCGCCAGCCGGCCCGTGGGAATTGCAGAATGAGAGACGTCAGCACCAGCGCGACCAAGAAAGCGATCCCCAGGATGAAGAATGTATTTAAAATCCCTTTGGTTTCGATCAGGGCTTGCGCCAGCGGTGCCATGACCAGCGCCGACACGCCAAAACCGAGAACGGTAAGACCGACAGCGAGACCCTTCATATCAGGGAACCACCTCGTGACGACCGCGATCGGAATGCCGTAGACGATACCGACCCCCGTGCCGGCGAGAACGCCGTAGGTGAGGTAGAGCCAAGTCATTCCCGTTGCGTAACCTGACAAGATCCAGCCAGCAGCAACGATCAAACTGCCGACAAGACTGACCGTTCTGGGATGCACCTTCTGCACAATACGTCCAGAAATCGGCATGAGCACTGCAAAAAGGGCCAAGAACAGTATGAACGGCCACAAGGTCTGCGTTGCAGTGATTTTGACGTCCGCCGTGGAAAACTTATCCGCGATGGGCTTTCTAAACACGCTCCACGCGTAAACAGTGCCAAGGCAAACGTTCATGAGCATCCCAGCAAGCACGAATACCCATCTGCCCGTGCGCACTGGCATGCCGAACAATGTCGCGTCGATCGAATCCGTTGTGGAGTTCGTCATGGTGGGCTCACCTCCGTAATGGTTACGTGTGAAATGGAGTCTCGAACAATGGGAGTTGACGAGTTTGGGCTCAGAGTGGATGACCACGATTCTTCGCTTCGCACTAATCTCGGAG
>JAFAHT010000209.1 GCA_019237095.1 Planctomycetaceae bacterium | reverse complement strand
TCATCGCCTGCACGGTCCAGATTGTCAGCCCCTGGAGCGAGCAAGGCGCGCGCTACGCGAGGTTTGTCCGCCATGTTCAAAAGCAGAGACGCAAGCTCAAGACCGCCTGAGCACGACATTCTTCCCCTGGCACTGGACGCCGGGAGTGGACCGAAACGGGAGCGGATGCAATTATGAAAAGGCCCTTACTTTTCGTTCTCCTGGTCATGATGCTTGCGTGGTTCGCGACAACCCGCTGCGGCCGGGTCCGCAATCCTCCGCACTTCAGCCCACTCACCGTGCAGCTTCGGGCTGCCGATCGAGCCTATCGCGACGCGCTCCGGGCCGCTCAGGAGGCGCGGGCCGAGGCGCACGAGGAAGTTCGCGTGACCGTCGACGGTATTCCCGTGCCAATCCTGCCGGGAACACGCGTAGTCGAGGCTCTGCCCCAACCCCCTGCCCCCCCTACTCTGCCTGAGTGTCCTCTGGCTGACGCCCCTGTCCAGCCCGCGCTCCCGCCCGGTCCACCGGCGCATCCCCCAGGCTTTCCCGGGCTGCTCGAGCGTCTGCAGGCTCCGCCACCTCCGCCGCTGGCTCCAGCCCCACCCCGACAGCAACCGCCGATTCCCGTCAGTCCGAAACTGACGCGCCTGCTTACCGGCCTGATCTCCGCCACCGAGGAGAGGGCCAAGGAGGAAGCGCGCAAGCAGCTCGAGAAGGAAGTTACCGACTGGCTCGAGCTGTCTGGCGTGCCCCGGTCCTGGAAACCCTCGACGCGGCAAATCGACGCCATGATCATCGAGACCATCGTGGAGCCGGTCGTCAAGGACTACGGCACTCTCTACGTGGCCAAGCTCCGCTTGGATGTGTCTCCCGAGCAGCGGGCCATCTTCACCGAGAGCTATAAGCGTCAACTCGTTCACCGGCGCATGGTGCTGCTCGGCGGCACCCTTGGCTTCGTCCTGATCTGCCTGGGGGCCATCTCCGGCTACATCCGTGCCGATGAGGTCACCAAGGGCTACTACACCAACCGGTTGCGACTGCTGGCCGCCGGGGGTGTGGGTGCGGCGGGCGTCGTGATTTACCAGATGTTGACCAGCCGTTGAAATCGTCGAGAGACCCGCCGACCTCGTTCTGGAGAGGATAGATAGGCAAACGCCCCGGGACGCGTTTAGAATTCATGCAGGGGAATGACCGCGGTGCCTGGACCCGAAACGGGGCGGACTTCATCGATGGCCACGACCGACACCGACGTTCTTCTGGTCCGGCATGTGCGCGCCGGCGATGCTGAGGCCTGGCGACAACTCATCGAGCGGTTCGAGGGGCGGCTGCTGGCGTTTGTCGATAGCCGGCTCCGTGATCGAGCGGCCAGCGAGGACGTGGTCCAGGAAACGTTCATCGGGTTCCTGACCAGCCTGCCCCACTACGACGAGAAACGAGACATGGAGGCCTATCTCTTCTCGATCGCTGCCCACAAGCTGACCGATCACCTACGCAAGCAGGGCCGGCGGCCCATCGACCAGTTCGGCTCCGACGACCACGGCCGTCCGCTCGACGAGGTGCCCGGCGGTGCGCGGGCCGCATCGAGCATCGCCCGCAGCGGCGAGCGCCGCAAGGCCGAGGAGCAACTGCTCGGCGAATCCATGGGCCAGCTCGTCCGCGAATGGCTGGCGCGGGAAGATTACGACCGCATCCGCTGCCTCGAGCTATTGATCGTCAAGGGCTGGGCCAACAAGGATGTCGCCAGGTTCTTGAATATCACCGAGCAAGCCGTGGCTAGCTACAAGTTCCAGACCATCGCCCGGCTCAAGGAGATGGCCCGCCGCGCAGGCCTGAGCCTCGACGAACTAGGAGATTGACTCACGATGAAGGGCGATGCCAAGGGGAAGCCGCCGCAGCCTCAGCACCACGATTATCAGGACCCGCGGGCGCAGCACGCGGCGCCTCCGCCGATCGATGATCAGATGCTCCGCAATTACCTGGCGGACAGCCTGCCTCCCGGAGACCTGGCGCGGGTGGAAAAGGCCCTCCGCGACTCGGCCGATCTTCGCGCCCGGCTCGAGGACGTCCGCAGCAACCGCGAGGACTTCCAGCTCCACACGCTGGGGAGCATCTGGCACCGCACCCGGCTGACCTGCCCGAGCCGCCAGCAGCTTGGCAGCTACCTGCTCGACGCCCTCGATCCTGAACTGGCTGCGTACATCAAGTTCCACATCGACGTGGTTGAATGCCCGTACTGCCAGGCCAACTTCGCCGACCTCAAGCGCCGCCAGTCGGGACCTCCGTCGGCAACGACCACCGGTCGGCGGGACCGGATTTTCAAGGTGGTTCAGGATCTGCTGGGCGAGGATCGCAGGGGGAGTTGACGCCGGTCCGACAGCCGGGCGATCAAGGCTGGGCGCCGTCCTTTGTGGTGATCACAAGGCGGAGTGGTGCGGTCCCGCAGCCCCCGGTCCGACCTGCTCGGGGCTGGCGCCCACCTTGCCAGGCTCGGTCTTTTCGATCGCATAGTCGCTGGGTGCAAGTCTTGAGCTCGACGATCAGCACCGGCTTGACCTCTTGGGCGGCGCGGAGCTTCAGCCACCCGGTGCCAAACAGGTTGATAGGTTGCTCTCTTGCGGGCAGCGACAGCAGTTCGCGATTATGCAGGACGACCCAGCCTTTGGCCCCGACGGCCGTCTCCATGGCCTGGAAGAGATCCTCGACGGGTTTTTCCTTAATCTAACATCTTACGTCAACCCTCTCAACAAACCCGCCGGTCCAGGTGAAGCGATCCAGAGACCGGTATTCGCACCGACCGCGAGCCGTACTGTTGGCCTCTCATGGCCCTTGCCACCTACGTGCCGTCGCTGCGTTGATTGATGATGCCTTCATGTCACTAGAAAGATTAGTCATGGATGTAAAATCTTCAGAATGAGCGGCTTCTGTTGCTTGCTTGCAACACGCAACGCATTTGGCCAGCCATCGAAGTCACCCTGAGTTTTCCAGGGCGTTTACTTAGTGGAAGAACGGGCGGGCACGGCACTCGTCTCGATCCGTCTCGTCTCGACCTTTTCTCCGCGGGTGAGCATTCCGGCAGATGGTTGAACGGGGCCGGCTTCCCGCCACATCCGAGCAAACCACACAATCACGTTTCGGGGCCCTTGTGCTCACGGGTACTCGACCGGAGGTATGATCCTCAATGGCAAGAGCTAACTGGATTCTTCCCCGCGCCGATGCCGCCTGCGGCAAGGTGTTCCATCCCGACCGCCAGAGCGCCGAGGGGTATCGCATCGGCCTGCAGTTCTGGAATCAGGCAACCGGCCGCAACCGGGCAAGCGATCATCTTGTCGTTTTCCGTTGCCGACGATGTGGTGGCTTCCATATCGCCAGAAAAAGCAGCAAAGCTCCTGCGGTGGAAAAGCCCCCGGCATTCGCCGCCACTGCTTGACGGACTCTCCGGACGCGTTCGACTTTGCGGTAGCAAACACGGCCGGACAATGCTGTCCGGCCGCGAGCATCCACTCATCAGGCCGCGAATACCACGAACCCGAGGGGGATGCCGATCGGTATGCGGCGTGCTTCCAGCCGCCGGCGCCGGCTCAATTCGTCAAAGGAAGAGCCGGCGCCGGCACTGGCGATCAGTCAGGAACGCGCCGGTGGTGAGCGGGGTTGATAACCGCGGTGAGCTCTGGAAGAACGGCCGAAGTTGCGCTGAACCATGGCGCGTGCAGGGCAATTTGCCACGCGGCCCAGTTCTGCGAAACCTTGCCTCCTTTCTCCGGAGCGAACGTTCTGCAAGCGCCGCGACTTCTCCAGTCGAGGAAGGCAACCAGAAGCAGTGTGCACGCTGGATCGCAGCTTGAGCCGCATCCAATTGCACCTGTTCCCGTTACCATTTCCGGCATCGACCGGGGTTTTCGTACCTGTCCCGGTGGAATCTGGCAAGTCTGTCCATCCCTGTTCGTGGTCTTCCTTCTCCAGGGAAGCTTCGAGCAGACTGGGACCGAAGGCAGAGGGTGTGATACCGTACTCTTCGGTGACCGGTTCAGCAACGATCGAATCGGCAGGGAAATCCTCGTCGATTGCAATCGTCGCAGGGGCGGTGGAGTCAGACTCCGGCCGTCCCACGTCGATCGAATCGGCAGAGGAATCCTCGTCGATTGCAATCATCGCAGGGGCGGCGGTGGAGTCAGACTCCGGCCGTCCCACGTCGGCTTTCAGCACAAGGGCGACGACGGACGAACCCGGTTCCGGGTCCGCAATCGCCGCCGGCTCCTCGGAGGGAGTCTCGTGTTCAGGGCTGGGTCCAGACTCGTTGAGGTCCGCCCAGTTCGGCACATCAACCGCGGTCGAGACGGCGTTCGGATTGGTCTCCTCGACCAGATCTGGCGGAGAGCTTTTCGCCTCGATCGAAGCCTCGGCGGCTTCTAACGGGGTGTGAGGTACCGGTGCCGAAGCATCCCCTTGGTCCTGGGAATCAGCCCGGACGAACTTGCCCGGGCCAATTCGGATCCAGGCCGCAGGTGAGATAGTGGCGGCCGGTTCGGGCCCTGGCTTGACCGGTTTTCGACCTTGGCCCCGGGTGCGCCGGCGCTTTGGGGTCGGAGAACCGGGTGGCTTGGCGCCCGTGGCCGATGCTTCGGGTGAACCGTCCACTTCCAGGGTTGTTGCGCCCGGAGAGTCTGCACCCGAGCTCGCAGGGCTGGTAGCCTCACTCGCTCGGTCCGCGCTCACGCCGGCCGGTTCGCCAGCCGGCTCTGGTTCTCCCAGGTGCTGAACCTGGGGGATTACAAAGATCAGGACCATCGCGGTCACATAAACGGGAACCAGCCAGGTTGATATCGAGGCAACCACCCAGCTTGTCAAACCCATGAGCGCGGCCAGTACCACGATTCCCAGGATTCTTACCAGCTCCGCTCGGCGAGCGCCGGCGGTTGCTGGTTCGCCAGGTTCGTGATGACGGCGGAATGGGGTCCGCCGGGACGCGGTTGAAGACCTGACCTTGGGTGTGCTCGACGTCGGTCTCAAGGAGGTTCCGTCCTGTTTGACGCACTTTGAACCGTCCTGACCGATCGAGCCTTCCGGGTTTTCCCCATCCGTCTCTTCGGGCCGGCCGGTCTCGTTGTCCCAATCAGCGCCGGGGGAAGACCGTTCGTGTCTCGAAAACACCCGGCTCCCCTCTTAGCTTTATCGACCAGCCAGACGGGTAAACTCATGCCTTTGGGACAGGATGAGGATACCATCGGATACGAGTTGCGGCTGGTATCACATTTGCATTGAATGTACCTCTCGAGCAGGAACCGGGGACCGTTCCCGGAACGCGGGTCTCGAGGCTTTTGCCGGGCCAGATGGAACCATGACTTCTTCGAGGCGACGCTTGCTATCGGCGATGCACCTGGGCGGCCTGACGTTCCGTGAGGTGTGCCTCAGGACCTGGACGAAAATCAACGAGCAGGAGATCCTGACCCGTGCCGCGGCCATCTCGTTCTACGCGCTCGCGGCCCTGGTACCGTTCCTGGCGCTGGTGATCACGCTCAGTGCCTGGTTCCTGCTTTCTGGCACCTGGGAAACGTGGGTGACCCTAAACATCAGCATGTTCAAGACCCACTTTTGACCGGTACTGGACAGGCGTATGGTAGAGAAAAGTAGAGATTTCTGGAGTTCCGGCAGCCATCAATGCCCGCAAAACGCTTTGTGTCGGTTCAGCTTACAACGAAAACCGAGCCGACACCGAATGATCTTCTGGTTCGGGACAAGATCCACTCCCCATGGTTTCTAGCCCCCGTCCCTGTTTCCAGCCCTGGACAGCGTAGTGTGAGATCAGAATCCATTGAAAGATCATCGGCGGCTTTTCACGAACGTCAATCGTCGCCGTCGGTACCCGCCAGCGCCGTAACCTCATAGGCTTGCAAGAACCAGTTGACGGGGCTGGCGTTGTGGTCCCGGTAGTCTTCGGCGCTGGAGAGCAAGGCGATGAGGAGCTGTTCGAAGGTCAGGCCGCCCTGGAGGGCGGTCACGAAGTAAGACGACTCGGCGGCGGTCGGTTTGCGGCCGAGAGCCGACTGATAAGCGGTGGCCACCTGGAGGGCCTCGCGCTCGGTGCCGCGGGACAGCGCGGCGGCGATCACGGCGCGGCTGATCGTGCCCTTGACGAGGGCCTGGACGTAGTACGACTCCTCGGCGGCCGAGGGGAGCCGCCCGTCGAGCTCCTTGTAAAGGGCGTCGACCCACCCTTTGTTCGAGCCGCCGTCGTGGGCGTAGGCCTCCGGCCCCGCCAAGAGCGTGGCGGCGAGCTGGTCGTCGCTGAGCGCGCCGGAGAGGAGCATCGGGGTATAGTAGGCCAGCTCGGCGGGGGTCGCGGAGTGCCCGTCGTAGTTGATGAAATCGGTGTTGACCACGTTGTTGTAATAGGCGTTGCTGCGGACGAGCAGGGTGGCGAGCGGGGCGATCACGGCGGGGACGGCGACCGGCGACGTCGTGTGAGACGTCGATGCCTTCACCGAGCCGACCGGCTGGCCCGTTGCGAGCTGGTAGGCGGCCGCGAACCAGTCGGTCTCGCTGCTGTGCTTGGCGTAGAACTCGCCGGAGCTCAGCAGCGACGCGAGAAGCGACTCGTTGGTCAGGCCCGAGGAGAGCGCCGTGGCCCAGTACCGCTGCTCGGCGGCGGTGGCGTGCCGGCCGAGGACGTACAGGTAATCAATCTGGACCTCAACCTGCCTGTGCTCGGTGCCGGCGTCGAGCGCCGAAGTCAGGGCAGTGTGGCTGAGCTTCCCGCTGCTGACCAGCGGCACATAGTAGGCCAGCTCGGCGGGGGTCGGCTCGCGGCCGTCGAGCGCCTCGTAAGCCCCGACGACGAAGTTGTTGGCCGTCCCCTTGACGTCCTTGGCGAACTCCTGGCCGCCGACGAGGAGGGTGACGAGCGTGTCGTCGTTGGCCTTCCCGGAGGCGAGCAGCGCCGCCCAGTTTGAGGCGTCCGTCGCCGACGCCGGCCGGTTGAAGTAGAGCTGGTAGTCGGCCGAGGCCAGCCGGGCGTACGCGGGCGTGCTCGTCACCAACGCACTGGCGAGGGCGTCGAGGTTCGAGGGCGCCGGGTCGCTGACCTGGCCGGTCTCGTCGCTGCGGTCGACGGGCAGCGGCGCGCCCAGGGCCAGCCCGTCCGCCCTCGCCTCCGACGCCGCGGCCACGCTGCTGATTCTGACGCCGAGCACCCGGTCGTAGCCGTCGGCGTCGGCGTCGGTGTTGAAGTTGGCCAGTTCGACCATCGGCGACTGGAAGAGGGTGTAATCCTTATAGCCCCAGCTCGAAACCGCCTGGCCGATGGGGCCGAGCCACTGCGACACGGTGTTGGCGAACTCCTGAGAACCGAGCTCGAGGTCGGCGTTGATACCACCGTCGATCGTCCCCGAGGTGAGGAAAATGGCGTTCTCGTTGGCCAGAGTGCTGCCGGAGACCCCGCCGTCGCCGTCGGTGTTGGCCAGGCGGAGCCAGATGTCGCCGTTGAGCTGTCCGTTGACGCTGAGCGTGGCGATGTCGGGGATGCCGATCGCCGGCCCGGCCGTAGCGTGGATCCCCACGTGGACCGTCGCTGGCTGGCCGTCGCCGTCGACCAGCCCATCGCTGATCTCGAACCCGTCGAGCGGGTTGACCGGTTGGCCGGTCGCCGCCGCCTCGATCAGCGGGGCCGTGTTGAATGCGATCGTCGCCCCCGCCTGGAACTGGAGACGACCGCCGTGCCGTGCAGGAGGTTGCCGATGGTCACGCCCACCGGCTGGGACGTGACATGGCCATTGATCGTCATCTCGAGGCCGAACTTCTTGCCCGGCAGCGTGTACGTCAGGTCGACCGTGAAGACGGGGGGGCTGCC
>JAFAHT010000327.1 GCA_019237095.1 Planctomycetaceae bacterium | reverse complement strand
TCTTCCTGAACCGGATCGAAAGTCGCACGGGCAAGGATTTTCGCGCGACGACCAAGTGGGACGACGTCTTCCACCTGCGTGACCTGCTGAAGCTGGAACGGAAGTACGTTCAGGGACCAGTCGGTTTCTCCGAGTAAGGCGGCCGGTTGAGGTCGATCTTTGGGCACGGTGTCGTACCCCGAGATGGGCTCGTGAAGCACCAAGGTATAAATTGGTGGATGGGTAGCCGGCGTTGAAGCTCAAGGCTTCCATGGACGAGAGGGAGTTAAAGAGATGACTGGTGCACGACTCCGGCATTTGCTCTCCACGGGACTGGGGTCCCTCGCCCTTGGGGCAATGGGATCGGTCCAGGCCCAGACGATGCCAGAAAACCCGTCCCCGGTAATGCCGGCCGGACCGATCTCCGCGCCGGTTCCCGCGGATCCGAGGAGCCCGACGTTTCTTGGGCAGCCGATTGGCCTGGAGAATGCTGGCCATCCGGTCCCGGGGCCAGTGAGCGCAGTGGTTCCGCCGGCACCGGCCACCGCTCCCGCGGCGTCGGTTCCAGAAGGCTGCTCTTGCGGAGAGCGGCGCGGCGTGAGTCGATGGTGGTGGCACAAGACCCAATGCAAACGGCGTCTCCAGGAATGCGCCCTCGGCTACCCCGAGGAATTCAATGAGTGGCCCCTCGGTTCGTCCCTCTATGCCCATGGAAGGACACAGGTGGCCAACGGCAACGCGGCCCGGATGGTCTTCTATCACTATGACTTCGTCGAAGGCACTGACCAGCTCAACGTTCGCGGCCGCGATAAGCTCGTCAAGCTCGCTCACTTGCTCCCCGCAACGTTCTGCCCGGTCGTGATCGAACGAACCCCCTCGACACCAGGCCTCGACGAGCAGCGCCGCGCCGGGCTGCTGGCCGAGCTCTCGGGGTCGCGATTTCCCATCCCGCCTGAGCGAGTTGTGATCGGCCCGCCTGTCGCCGCGGGACTGGCTGGATACGAGGCAATCTTCGTCTACGGCAACCAGCTCGGCGCGCTTCGGGCTGGGGGAGGGCTGGGCAGCGTTGGCGGCTACTCGGGGTTGCCGGGACTGACCGCCGGTGGGCTTTCGGGAGGTACGGTCACTTCCGTCTTAGGTGCGGGGGGCGGTTTCGGTGCGGGGGCCGGTTACGGACCTTAAGGCGCAGCGGAGTGTGGCTCTCGCCTCTCCCGTCCATCGCGGGGAGGCCGGCGGCGCGACGGTGCGGTCATCGAATCAGATCACTCGTCAGGGATGGTCTTAGTGGGAAAGGCAAAGACGATGGGACGGAATCATCTCTCCAAGCTGGCCCGAAGGATCCTGGCCGTCGGAATCGTCTCCTGTTTCCCTGGCTGTGGATCGTTCGAGCTCGCCTCACCCAACCCCCATTTGGGCTGGAGCAAAGGGGGTCTCAAGGAGCGTATCACTCCGGCGCAGGAGGCTGACGTCCAGATCGCTCTGGGCAGGTCCGCCGAAAACCAGGGAGACATCGGGTCCGCCGAGGTTGCTTATCGCCAGGCGCTCAAACGCGACAAGAAACGTGGCGATGCGCACCTGCACCTGGCCAACATCCAAACGCTCAAGGGCGAGTATCGCCAGGCTGAAGAGGAATATCAGAAGGCCCTGGAGACCAGCCCCGGAAACGCCGACGTCTTCTGCGACATGGGCTACAGTTTCTACCTCCAGCGGAAATGGGAAGACGCGCAACGGAATCTCAAGCAAGCGCTCGCCATCGAACCGAACCACCCTCGTGCCCACAACAATCTCGCCCTGGTTTATGCACACATGGAGCGAAGCGAGGAGGCTCTGGCTGAGTTTCAGAGGGCGGGCAGTTCCGCCACCGACGCCCACGTCAATCTTGCCTTCAGCCTATCTCTCGACAAGCGCTGGCAGTCAGCCCGTCAAGAATATCGCCGTGCGATGGCTGCGAATCCGAGTTCCGACATTCTCAAGGCCCGCTTACGCGAGATCGATCGTCTGATCGCCGTCAACGAGGTTCGACCACCCAAGCTCGACGCGACCAGAGACGCCGGGACTATCCCCGTCTCGATGTCCCCGTCGCGCCCCGCGCCGCAAAGAAACCCTGGCACAACGGACAAGGCAAAGAGGCCGAAGACACCACCGCCGTTCACTCTGGAACCAAACTCCCGGTGAAACGAAGTGAGATCCCGAGCGAGTCCGGCACCGGAACTCTCAGCCCCGACCTGCATTCCAAGGCTGGGTTCGTTGAACTCGCCTTCGTCCCAGGCGGCTGTTCCGATGGGCAGGATTTCTTGTTCGCTCGTTCGTGGCCCCGAAATACTCTGCCAGAGCAGGTGCCCCGCACAATGCCAGGGTCCGGTCCACCAACTGGAAAGCTGCCCGGAAGAGGATTCCGTAGCTCGAACGAACGAACCGGAGATAGAGCACGCACGTCGCCCCGGCAAGTGCCCCGAAGATCACCACCACTTCCACGCTGACGGCATCAATGGAGATACCGCCAGTCGGCTTCGCGAGCCAGCAGCTCATCAGGCCTCCAACTGCTCCAACGACGCTTCCCTTGGCGTCACCGCCGATCAATCCCAGGAGAACCCCGGCAATCGGCAGCACGATCATGCCTCCGAGCACGCCCGAAGCAAGTTCGATGAGCCTTCCGGTCCGTAGCCCACCTATCGCTCCGATCATGGCACCGACGATGAGCCAAGTCAAAGACATGTCTAGGATTCGGCGTCCGACGGAAGGATGGTGTTGGGGACCTCTCATAATGTGCTCCGGCTCGTTGGTTCGTTCCTACTGTGAATTATAGAACATCCCCACCATCGGACGGAACGAATCTGCGCAAGCCGCTTCGCGGCTGGTTCGCACCTCGGCGGCTATCTGCCCCCTGAAAGAATCGGGATCGCAGAGACGCGCCCCAGAGCGAAGCCGAGCCCGAAGGCAACCAGCCCGAGCAGGACAATCAAGAGGACGATCACGACTGGCTGCGCGGTCGGGATGGACGCCAAGCCAGCCCAGGAAAAAGCTCCGCGGCCCGGTGGATCGCGGGACGGGGTGGGGGGCGAGTCAACAGCCGAGCGAAGAGTTGAGGACACAACGGTCTCAGGGACTGATGGGGCTATCGGAGGCAGCGGCGTAGATCGGGGAGGAGGGGTGCCGCTGGCCTCGGTGTCCGCAAGGTCGTATAAAGCGGCGGCCGCCTCCCCGGCCGTCTGGAAACGATCCTGGGGACGGGGGGCCAGCAATCGATTCAGCACTTCGACCAATCGCGGGGACAGATCCGAGCGGTGGTCCGTGATCGGAATCTGACAACCCCGGATTCGTAGTGCAAGACATTCCGCCAGTGTATCTCCCGGGAAAGGTAGCCGGCAGGTCAGCAGGTAATACATCGTGCAACCGAGGCTGAAGAGATCGCTCCGGCAATCGATCTCGATCGCGGCGCATTGCTCGGGTGACATGAAGTTGACCGTGCCGACAACGAGGCCGGCGGCTGTCGCAAACGACGCCTCCTTGTCCGCCTCCATCAAGGCGCTGAGGCCGAGGTCGAGAACCTTGACCTGGCCCTCCTGGCTCAAAAACAAGTTCGAAGGTTTGACATCGCGGTGGACGATCCCTCGCTCATGAGCATGTTCCAGTCCCAGGGCGGCCTGGGCCATGTAATTGACCACGTCGGAAGGGGAAAGTGATCCTCGCTCCGCGACCACGTGATCGAGGCTCCGACCAGGTACGTACTCCATCACGATATAGAGCAGATCGCCGACCTGGTCGGCGTCGAAAGCTCGGACCACGTTGGGGTGATCGAGCCGGCCGATGAGCCGCATTTCCCGATGGAACCTGGCTATCGAACTCGCCCGCGACGCGATTTGGGGGGCGATCACCTTCAGTGCGACCACTCGGCCCATGAGCCGATGCTGGGCCCTGAAGACACGACCCCGCCCGCCCTCGCCCAAACGATCGAGAATCACGTAGCGGCCAACGACCAGTCCGTGGACCTTGTTGCGCAGGAGGCGATCGGCCTGGAACTTGGTCAGAATGCTTTCTTCGATCAGACGCCTGGCCAGCGCATCAGAGTCGCGCGGGTATTCACCGCTGCGGACCTTGCCACGTACCTCCTCGAATTGACGAGCACTCAAGATACCCGAGTGTCGGATCAGGCGCAGCATGTCGTGAGGTGGTACGTCGGTCGACTTGGGCTGGCCAGAATTCTCCATGCTTGCCTATCCGCAGGTCTCGTGAGCAGGTACGGCGGCCTTCGTCGAGTTCGGCAACTCTCGATCAACGTTGCACAGTTGATCTCTTCCGCAGAGGATTCGGGATTCCAGGGGCCCATCTCCCACGAAACGCAAGGATGACCCGCCCAGTGGCAGATCGGTGACGGCCTTCGAAAAGGCTTGTTAAAGCACACGCCAAGTGACATTCTAGTGTACAGACACAAGGAAGTGCAGTCCACCAGGGACAGGGGAATCAGTGTCCCCGGTCCCGTCCTCGGGAGTCGATCATGGCGGCTGATCAGCTCAATTCCCTCGAACAACCCAATGAAAGCAGCGGGGAGCCTGAATCTCACCCTTCAGGTGCCGGTCCCGCTTGCGGCCGGAGCGGGTCCGCCGCTGGCATGTCCGCAAACCCCTCGAACCACCGGGCATCTCCATCCAGCCTGATCGAAATGGTCAAACGCGACTTGAGTGAACAGTGGGAGCAGGGTCGACAGGTGAACGTGGAGGCGTACCTGGAGGCTTTGCCAGAACTCGGGACTCCGGAGACTCTCTCCACCGAGCTGATCCTGGCCGAGTACGAGGCGCGGAAACGATCAGGGGCCATGGCGGATGCCGCCCAGTTCGAAAAGCGGTTCC
This sequence comes from Planctomycetaceae bacterium, assembly GCA_019237095.1. GTDB lineage: Bacteria > Planctomycetota > Planctomycetia > Isosphaerales > Isosphaeraceae > Aquisphaera. Next base: position 1,052 of record JAFAHT010000327.1, on the reverse strand, counting down.
CCAACCAGGCAAAAGTGCTTAGGCAGTTGATCGACCAGCAGGCTCAGGAATCTGCGTCGGGATCGGGATCGGTCCTGGGCCAGATCGGCAAGATGATCGCCAAGCCGCAACCTCCTCCTCTTTCAGTCCTTCCTCAGGGGAAGACCCCGATTGAGCTGCCCCGACGGTTCGGCCGCTACCGAATCCTGAAGCGGCTGGGACAGGGGGCGATGGGGGCCGTCTACCTCGTCGACGACACGGAACTCCATCGCCGGGTGGCCCTTAAGGTCCCTCATTTCCGATTGGATGAAGGCGCTGCACCAGCGGATCGACGCGATCTGGACCGCTTCTACCGGGAGGCCCGCGCCGCTGCGAGCCTCGACCATCCGAATCTCTGCCCGGTCTACGACGTGGGTCAGCTCGACGGTATCCCTTACATCATCATGGCGTACATCAAGGGCCGTCCTCTGTCGCGGTACATCGACCGCGACCGGCCGATGTCTCAGCGGCGGGTCGCCGCCATGGTGCGCAAGCTCGCGCTGGCACTGCATGAGGCCCACTCCCACGGAGTCGTTCACCGCGACCTGAAGCCATCCAATGTCATGGTCAGCTCGCGCCGCAATCTCATCATCATGGACTTCGGTCTGGCGTGGCGCATCGGCCTCCAGGACCAGCGATTAACGAGGGTTGGTCTGGTTTTGGGCACGCCAGCGTACATGCCGCCCGAGCAAGTCTCCGGCAAAGTGGAAGCGCTCGGACCTCGCTGTGATATCTACAGCTTGGGCGTGATCATGTACGAACTGTTGACAGGCCGTGTGCCCTTTGAGGGGCCGGATACTTACGTTTTGGCGCATATCCTCTTCGTCGAACCAGCACCACCGTCGAGGCATCGGCCCGACCTCGACCCGCTGATCGAGGCCGTCTGTTTGAAGGCGATGGCCAAAGTGCCGGAAGATCGCTACGCGACGATGAACGAGTTCGCCACGGCCCTGGCTGACTACCTCCGGTCTAGTGTCATCCGCCGGCCAGGGTCTGCCGGTAGTCCTCTCGCGGACGTGCCCGAGTTCGTCGAT